>DEBE01000198.1 GCA_002348425.1 Alphaproteobacteria bacterium UBA2964
GTTGAAACAAAATATTATTGATGCCGGAGTGCCAGATGTTCAGCAGGTTTGGTGCCATGAGACCGGTGGCTCAAGAATGTTACATGGGGTCTCTATTAAACAACGTTATCCCGGACATTCACGTCAAGCAGGGCAGATCGCCTCGCAATGTAGAGCCGCCGCCTATGCGTCAAAATATGTCATCGTTACAGATGATGATGTTGATGTTACTAGGCTGGATCAACTGATTTGGGCAATGATGGTAAGGACAGACCCTAAACGCTCGATTGATTTTATTACGGGTGCTTGGGACTCTCCTGCGGACCCTATGCTAACTCCGCAGCAACGTAGAGTCGGCGATATGACGCATTCTGTGGCCATAATCGACGCCTGTCGGCCATTTGATTGGCAGGACCAATTCCCAATGGCAAACGCGCCAAGTCCAGAAGTTGCTCGTAAGGCCGAAGAAAAATTTGGTTATCTTATGAAGGGGCGGTAAAGCGGAGAATGGTCTCTTCTCAAGTCCATGGAGATCTCCTACCGGATAATTATATTTCTGTTTTTCAGCAGCTAAAACGCAACGCTTCTCGGGCACCCACTTCTCCAGCACTTGTATCTCTTGAGATTGATGATTCGATCACGTGGAAAGAGCTTTTGGACTGGTGTTCTTTTGTATCACAGTTTTTACAAGAGCTAGAAATAAAGGCAAATGATAAGGTCCTCGTTTTAGGAGAAAACTCGATTGAAAACCTGATACTATATTATGGTATCCAAGCCTTTGGGGCCACCTACTGCACTATAAATACCGATATTAATAAAAATCACATCATTGAGATGATTGACCGCATCAAGCCGGAGTTGATTTTGTTTGACCAAGGCTTAGAAACACTTCCCATTGAGGAAATAAAAAACACCCGGAGATTCTCTTTCGGGGATAGGAAAAGTTGCACCGGTCTATTTGCCAAACTTTCATGCTTTGATCATAACACTTTTTACTATTTAAAAAATAACCAGACAGATAATTGTGTTCTTTGTTTTACTTCGGGGACATCTGCGCAGCCTAAGGGGGTTATTCATAGTTTCTGTAATTATCAAGCTATAGCACAACATCAACTTGAACGCTGGTCACTTAAAAGAAAAGATCGTATCCTTGAATTTCGTTCTATGAGCTGGGCATCAGCTCACATGATCTCACTAAACCCGACCCTTTTAGCTGGGGCCACTCTTTTATTAGGCAAGAAATTCTCTCGTTCGCATTTGGTTAGCTGGATAGAAAAATACAAACCTTCTATTATTGTTTCCGTTCCGACTGTCGTAAATATGTTATTGGAGCGGCCCATTGAAAATGGAAAAAAAACCTTTGAGAGCGTTCGTTTTATATCCTGCAGCACCGCGCCACTAATGGCTGACGCCCATCGAAGGTTTGAGAACACTTATGACGCGGAACTCGTGCAGCTCTATGGGATGAGTGAGGGAGGAATAATTGCAGCCAATACTCCCGGAAAAAGAGAAATCGGAAGTGTCGGAACTCCAGGAAAATATCAGGATATTTCGATAAGAGATAGCAACAGAAAATTGCTAGGCACAGGCGAAATAGGCGAAATAGAAACACTCAGTGCACAGCATGCTAAGGCATATTTATACGCCGACGGCAACTTGGAGCTACTGCGTGGAAAACCTCTAAAAACTGGTGATTTAGGCTATATCGATGGCAAAGGCTTTTTACGAATAACCGGACGTGCCAAGGATGTTGTAATTCGGGGAGGAGTAAACATCTCTCCATTAGAAATCGATTCATTAATTTCACAACTGCCAGGCGTGATGCAAGTTGTTACCTTTGGGGTTCCCGATCCCGTTTATGGAGAAGAACTTGTAAGTTGGGTCGTAAGTGCACCGGGTCACAGACTAACCATTCAAGACCTAAAAGGTTTTTGTGCCGAAAAACTACCTGAACAAAAACGGCCGAAATATATTCAATTGGTACAAGACATCCCCAAGAATAAAAGAGGAAAAATTGACCGTGAAAAAGCAAAGCTGGATTGGCAAACCTCACAAAAGAAAGGAAATGCATGACTTATTCAGAGATCTACTCACAATATGATCACTTTATGGGCCGCTGGAGCCGAAAAGTTTGCTGCCAATTTTTAAATCAGCTTACTCCTGAAAGAGAATTAAAGTGGCTCGATGTGGGCTGTGGGATAGGGGTTTTGGGACAAATTATAGTTAAAAACTATTCCCCATCAGCTGTCGTCGGAATAGACCCTCTCGAAAATTCCATTAAAGCTGCCCAAAAACATGCCGATAACATTGAGATAGAATTCGGTATTGGGAAAGCAGAAGATTTGCCCTTTCAGGATTCTAGCTTTGATGCCGTAGTTTCCGGCCTCATGATCAAATTCGTTCCGGACCAAGAGAAGGCCATCAGAGAAATGAAACGTGTTACTCGGGTTGGTGGTATCGTGGCTTTGTATGATTGGGATATCACGTCAAACATGAATACCACTAGACACTTCTGGTCTGCGGTTGACGATACGACTAGCAATCCAATAACTCCTGGTCCAGCAGCCCCGGCACATAAATTAGAATTGCTCTTTAAAGAGGCCGGGCTGAGTCAGGTACAACAAAAAAAAATCTCATTTAATTCATATTTCCGCAATCTTGACGATTATTGGCGGCCAATTACTCAAAACTCACAAAATGTTGGCCGTTTTTACAAAAAAATGTCCGACGAACACCAGACAGCGGTTTTTAATCGTTTAAAAGAGACACTACCCTTCAAAAGTGACGGCTCAATTCAATTCGAAAGCCGTGCGATAATGGCTTCGGGATATGCCTAGTAATCAACGCCTGGCGTCTGCCAACGCCTGAGCATCATCATAAGAAGTTTGAACATTGAGGACCGCCTGACGTTTTTCAACGTCTACCGCCTTAAGTGCTCTTTCCAATGCCCCTGGTAAGTCTTCCGCATTATCAACTCGTTCACCAAACCCTCCATTGGCCTCGACAACTTTTTCAAAATCCGGGTTAGGCTCGAGTGCTGTCAGGGGCGACCGGTTCAAACGCGATGCGGCACCGTCTGGGTGCAACCCAAGAGTAGATTTTCTGACCGAACCCCACATTCGATTATTTAGAATAATGGTGCATACCGGCAATTCCAATGCCGCACCAACGAAGTGAGCGGGTGTCGGGTTGCCAAACATATAGGACCCATCACCCGCCACATTAAATACTCTCCGTGATTTGTCCGCTAATTGTAAGCCAAGTGCTGCGCCATTTCCCCAACCTAATCCACCGGCTGGACTGGTGCCAAACACTGTTCCCGCTGGCCTTGTACCCAAGAAGCCAACGGGAAGCTGGGATTCACTTACTAGAACATCCTCTTCATTCATGACCTCCCCTATACAATGGGCCACCCAGGGATATTCCATTGGCCCACCTACAGATTGACGTTCTAGCATCCCTTTTTGAGCTATTGATAGTTCCGCTTTTTGTTCGGCAACAATCTTACGCGTAGTTGCAATCCGGTCCCTATCTTCAGACATCGCTTCACACAGTGCGCCAACAATTGCCCCCGGATCTCCGGATAGCGTTAAGTCACTGCGAAAACCCCTTATGGGATAATTTGAAAATAGAGGATCCACCCCCGCCTGAATTACCTTCGTTTCCGGCCCAATTTTATGAAGACTTGGAATCCAAGGCGTATCAGCTTCTAATGTCAAAATTACATCGGCACTTCCGAGATACTCTCCAGGCTCGAATCCTACATGCATAGGATGGTTAGTGGGGAGATTTACATAACGCGGTCTGTAACATACCACCGGGATGGCGAATCGATCCGCGAATTCCTCAAGCATTGCGACATCTCCCGGGTTCTGTCCAAAAGATGAAGAAATTATCAGAGGATGTTTGGCCTTACTCAGCATATCGGCCGCATGATCAATTGCATCAGGATTTGGGATCCCCGCGGCCGCAGGGATACGGGTGGAAGGACTGTCAAATGAAAAATCTCCTGGCCCTTCAGCCAGCACTTCCCGGGGCAAGGTCAAATATACTGGTCCCCGGGGCTCAGACATCGCCACTGTCAAAGCTCTATCAACCACCGTCTCCAGTTGCTCAAGGTTACGCAATTCATAATCCCATTTAACCAATTCCCTGACCATGCCTGCTTGATCAAATAACTCCTGCGCCCAGTGTATGTAGATGCTCCGAGCACCCGGCAAACCTTCCTCGGTAAGAGGTGTCCGACCTGCGGTAAACAACATCGGTATCCGTTCCCGTGCCGCATTCATGATCCCGCAAACACCATTTGCTGTTCCAACAGTTACATGCAGCATTACAGCCTGAGGGCGGCCGGTCGCAAGAAAATAGCCATGGGCCATAGCGACTGCCACATTTTCATGTGGAACCGTGACAGGGACGGGGGCTTTCGCTTCGCCTAATTGAGCTTTAGACAAAGCCTCGATAACCGATGCAAAATCCGTTCCGGCATTACCAAACAAATAATCCACGCCCCGATCTGCCAAA
This sequence comes from Alphaproteobacteria bacterium UBA2964, assembly GCA_002348425.1. The sequence goes on from DEBE01000198.1 coordinate 4,504, forward strand.
AGCGCTAGATATGCTTCTGCTGTTGTATCAGCCTTGATATGGTGTCTCAATGTGGGTCTCCCCGAGTCTAGTTTTACTTTAATACAATTATGTCCCAGATTGACATAATTGCACAGATCCAATCTGTTAGGCACATTAAGACAATGGCAATTAGAATTTCCCTAGTTTTTGGCGCTATCTTTGCGGTTATTGGTATTATCATGCCATTTTGGCCAATTTGGCTCGAATCCAAGGGTATTAGCCCAATAGAAATCGGTCTGATTCTCGCAGTGGGAACTTGGAGCCGAGCTATCTTGAATCCTTTACTCGCGCAGAATGCGGATCGTCATGGACGACCGGATATCATGATTATCCTTCTCGGTTGGGGCGCACTTATCGCACACCTTTTATTTTTTGTTTCCGATAGTTTCTGGAGCCTTTTTTTAATTAGCGTATGTTCTTCGATACTTTTATTTGCCATGATGCCGATGGCCGATGCCATAACCATGCTCAAAGTACGAGAGGGAATAGTTGATTATGGACGGGTAAGACTATGGGGTTCCCTTACTTTTATTGTTGCAGCCCTCGGCGGCGGCTATTTTCTCGAAGGAAAACCTGAACACTACATCCTTTGGCTTATTGTGGGGCTCCTATTATTTACAGTCGTCATCTGTCATCTAGTTCCACGAACAGATACAGCCGGCACTAAGAATTTTCTTACACCTCTACTAAATATTATAAGAAATAGTCGGCTCATCACTTTCATGTTTTCTGCAAGCCTAATTCAGGCTAGTCATGCTGTCTATTATGGGTTTTCGACATTGCACTGGCGTGCCAATGGCATTGATGAATTAACCATTGGTGCCCTTTGGGCAGAGGGTGTAATCGCCGAGATAATATTGTTCGCAATCGCCGGAAAATATATCAATCGAATTGGCCCTATGGTATTTCTAATGATTGGCGGAACGGCCGCTATCATACGTTGGGTCATCCTAGGTAGTACGGCAGATGTTACACACTTAATTTTAATTCAATGGTTTCACGCCTTTACCTTCGGAGCGACCCACCTCGCAGCACTTTACTATATTGCCAAATCTGTCCCGGTAGAATTTACTGCAACAGCTCAAAGTCTATATTCAAGTTTTGCGGTGGGAAGCGCCATGGCATTTGCAATGCTGGGCTCAGGCTGGCTATATGAAAACTTTGCCGGAGTAGCCTTTTTTTCGATGGCAGGGATGGCTTTTTTAGGAATTTTAGTTCTACCAATTGTCAAGTTACTCTCAGCGGGAAGAACTCGACCATAGAATTGTATTTTGATTAGGGAAATTATCATCGCTGTTTGCTTGTGCATAATCTTGAAGTTAAAAAGAAGATTTTTATTAATTATGGGGAATTTTTTTTCATGACCCGAATACTCCAGACATCACTATTTGTTCTCTGGGTCTTCGGCCTGTTTCAGATTCTTTTTCCAACGTTATTGGCCGATAATTTATTGCCCCCCCTCCTTGCATTTGCAGCCATTTGCGCTATCCCGAAGGCAAATCGTAGCGTCAAAATTTTAATTTCAGTTTTAGCTACAATGACTATTATTCTAGGACAAATCTACGACCAATGGGGAGCCATTGAGACGGGTTTGAGGCGCGCAACAATTTTTCCAGCTTTTCTGGCCACTATTTTACTTCTTAGAGCTACAGCAGACCAACGTCACGAAATTACGGCAGCTAGAGATCTTTTTACCTCCTTGGATAGAGAAAAACGCGATAGTGGGCTAGTGGTTGGCGGTTTTCTAATTGGCTCGGTATTACAAGTCAGCGTATTTGCAATAATAGCACCCATACTAGGCCGCAATGCAGCAGAAAGTGAACGTCGCGAGGTTTTTGTTGCCGCAATGCGAGGCATGGCGCTAGTGCCTTTATGGTCACCATTTGTAGTTGGAATGGCAATTGCCAGCCAATATTTACCTAAAGTTCCTCTTTGGCAAATTGTATCATTAGGCCTTGGGCTCTCGTCGTGCTGCATTGTTCTATCAATTATCTGTTTTGATCGAAAAGGAGGTCTGAATTCTCTATGGTTATCCCTAATGACATTAGCTCCAATTGCGCCGCCTATTGTTATTGCCGCCTTGCTGGTGATTGGGACATCAATTGGCACCGGGTTTTCCACAATACAATCTCTGATTATAGCACTGCCTATTCCGTGCTTAATTGCAGTTGCCCTCTCAACTAGAGGATCAATACCAAATGTTCTTAAAACGACGGTTCACAGGTTGCCTCGTATTGGACCTGAGACTGCTATACTGGTTTTTGCTACCATTCTTGGTAGCGTATTCGAAAAGGCTCTACCAGACATGGGTCTGCTCAATTGGTTACAGGATATGCAACTATCATCGATCGCAATTATATTTTTGTTGATCTTGGCAATGATAGCTGCTGGGTTGATGGCTGTTCATTCTATTGTTTCAGGTACTATCCTATTGGTAATTTTCACTAGTATACCCACCGGGCTAGCTGATTTAATCATTATGCAAGCTATCCTTGTAGGCTGGGGCCTTTGCACTGCAGTATCAATCAGCAGCCTTTCAATCGTTACTGGAGCATCAATGTTTGAAGTTCCAATGACCAGATTAATTACTTGGAACAATTTTATTTATGTTTTTGTGGGTGGTATTTTTTGCGCTATCGTCTTAACCGCTATTAATCCTCTTCTTATGGCTTATTAATGAGTGATTTGATAAAACGCCGTCGTATGAAATTTTGGTAAATTAAAAAATAGTAACCCTCAACTCGAATGACTTAATCATGGTCTGTCTCATACGTTTTTGTAGTTTATTGCCAATAGCAGTAATCATTTCCCCAATAATCGATTCCAAAAGCGTTTATCAATGAATCCAAATAACCCGCAAGGCAAATCTGGTAATCAAGTCTTGATCGGATCCATGTGGGGCATTGCGGCCGCGACTGCACACTCTT
>DEBE01000035.1 GCA_002348425.1 Alphaproteobacteria bacterium UBA2964
GCCCCAATAGCATTTGCCATCATTCCGGCACGAAATTCTCCTATCTCGTTCGAGGCTCCAGTAAACACCGAATTAACAGCACTAACTCTGCCTCGCATTTCGTCTGGAGTGGCTATTTGCACCAAGGTGACCCTAATATAGACACTTACCATATCGCCTATTCCTACGATCACCATTGCCACCATTGAAAGCCAGAATACAGTAGACAGACCAAAAAGTATTGTTGCTCCTCCAAACACTAGGACACTGATGTAAAGTATCTTTCCGACAGACCTTTTAATGTTGACTTGTGTTAAGGCGAGCCCGGTGGCTAATGACCCTATTGCTATGGCACTCCGCATTAAACCCGCCCCAAGTGCGCCAACGTCTAGAATATCCTTGGCGAAAACAGGAAGGAGTGCTGTAACCCCCCCGAGGAGGACAACAAAAAGATCAAGCGTAATGGCCCCAAGAATGATCTTTTTTTGATAAACATATTTCAGACCACACAGGAGAGCGGCCCAACTAGTTGGTTTCCGATTTTCTCTTTTTGTCTTCTTTTTAATTAAGGAGGTTAATAAGGCCCCGATCAACATACCGGCAGCCGCGGCCAAATAGACAACTTCCGGGCTAATGAGATAGATAATACCGCCAAGCGCGGGCCCAACCATTTGGGCTATTTTGTTAGTGCTAGTATGCCACGCTACCGCGTTTGGAAAAATTGCTGCAGGAACTAAATTTGGTACCAAAGAATTAGTGGCAGGTTGATAAAATGCCCTACCAGTACCAATTAGGCCCAATATTAAAAAAACTGGCCATATCTCCTCTTTCTCGCCTAATGACCACCAAAAAAACATTAGGCAAGATATTAAAATGATACAATAACAGATGACTATGACAGATTTTCGATCGAATAAATCAGCGATATAACCGGTTACCAGCGCAAAACCAAAAGCAGGGGCGAAAACGGCTAAACCGATATAGGCAAGATTTTTTACGTCTCCGGTTACATCGTATACTTGGTAGGCTATCGCAACCAATACCATATGAAGTGATACCCAACCAAAAATTTTACCCACAATAAGAAACCGCATGTCTCTATATTTAAGAGCCACTAAGCCGGTTGTAAGCTGTCTGTTTTTGGTATTCTCTTCAGGCTTTGGTTGTCTGGGATGTTTAGGGTCAGTCAAGTTAATCTTTCCAATCCCGAAACTAATAATCCTGTCATTAACATAGTCTTTATTCTTGATTGTTTGCTAAAATTATATCGGCTGCTTTTTCGGCAATCATAATTGTTGGCGCGTTAGTATTTCCGCCCACGAGCGTCGGCATTATCGAGGCGTCTACAATTCTTAAACCCTTTGCACCCCGTAGTTTAAGTGACCCGTCCAGAACAGCCTTCTCGTCTGTTCCCATTCTACAGGTGCCAACAGGGTGATATACTGTTCCAGCAGCCCCGCTTATGAAGTCATCAATTTCATCGTCTGACTGTGTGTCCGGCCCTGGCCAAATTTCACCATGGCTATAATTAGTTAGCGAAGGTTGAGACATCAAATCTCTTGCAATCTTGAACCCTGCACGCATTGTAAATCGATCGTGCTCAGAGGATAAATAGTTGGGGTCTATTATCGGGGGTTGTCGCGGATCAGGACCGCCTAAACGAATTTCCCCACGGCTCTCTGGTCTTAGCTGACAAGCATGACACATAAACGCGTCAGGCCGGGTATGGTCGGTTGCTGGTTTAGCAAAGGGCTTGCGGTGTATAGATAAAAGATTTCCGGGGCTAAAGTGGATCTGTATATCTGGTATATCAAGCGAGCCATTGGTTTTTAAAAAGGCACCACCTGCCAGTGGAAAGCCTGATGCGGGCCCATTTCGAAATAGTACACCCCGTATTACAGCAGCAATACCGCGTTCAAATTTACCTAGTTCATCGGTGATTGTACGAATCTTGGAACGATGCATGACCCTTATCGAAAGATGATCTTGCATATTTTTTCCGACTTCGGGAGAATCAATATGAGGATTAATTCCTAGGTCTTTTAAAACCTTTGCATCACCAATTCCGGAGAGCATTAATATTTTTGGTGAATTGATAGCACCTGCTGAGAGTATTATTTCCCGATTTGCAAAAACTTTTCCTTCCACACCTTCATGATTTATGACGATGCCTGTTGCACGCTTTCCCTCAAAGATTATTTTACGAGTATTAGTATTAGTCTTTACCGTTAGATTTTTGCGAGATCGGATTGGGCGCAAGTAGGCTGCTGCTGTGCTCCAGCGTCTCCCTTTTTTTATTGTAAATTGAAATCGTCCAACACCTTCTTGTTGTGCTCCATTAAAATCATCATTAGAAGGGTATCCGGCTTCAATGCCGGCAGAAACGAAGGCATCATAGAGGTCATGATTAAGCCCCCCTTCTGTGACATTCAGTGGCCCTTTAGTGCCGTGGTATTTGTTTTCTCCACGTTCATTGCTCTCGGCTTTTCGAAAGTAAGGCAGAACGTCCTCATATGACCATCCGGTCAGCCCGCGTTGAGCCCATAAATCGTAGTCACGTGCATTACCACGAATATAAACCATACCATTGATTGAAGATGATCCCCCTAGAGTTTTTCCTCTAGGCCAAGGTATTTGGCGTCCCTTTAAATTAGGCTGTGGTTCGGTTTCATAGCACCAATCGTATTTAGGATTGTTAATAATTCGCGCGGGTCCTATCGGGAGATGTATCAGCGGGTTGCGATCTATTGGCCCAGCTTCAAGTAGTAAGACTTGGTTCTTCATATTGGCAGTTAAGCGATTTGCGAGCACACATCCCGCCGATCCGGCGCCAACAATTATATAGTCGTAATTGTTATTATTATTAGTCATAGGTCTTCCCTGTTATATACTTCTCATACTATTACGTGTTTGGCTTTAATAGTCACCTTCTTGACGTTTCAGCTTTCAACCGGCGTAGGTAGTAAGACTCGAAGGAGAAAATCGTCTTGAGTACAAAACTGTGGGAACCCGATCCTGTAAGGGTATTATCAAGCAATTTAACTGTCTTCATGAAGTTTGTGGAAGAGCACTGGGACATCTCGTGTCAGTCCTATGCTGCCTTGCACCAATGGTCTGTTAAGGAACAAGAAAAATTTTGGTTAGCAGTTTGGGATTTTGCGGAGATTATTGGAGATGGGCCCGGTGATACAATAATAGAAAATGAAGGGAAAATGCTCGGTGCGAGCTATTTTCCTGAGGCGCAGTTGAATTTTTCTGAAAATCTTCTTCGAAATAGGGATAA
>DEBE01000171.1:0-150 GCA_002348425.1 Alphaproteobacteria bacterium UBA2964
AATGGCCTCAAAAGCAGCCAGTAGGTTAGAAAGTCGACATGAATTATCCGGTCACTTTTGAAATACAAGCTTTTGCAAAATATTTACTAGGTTCGATATACCTCACTTCAGCAAACAGATAATTAGAGGAGAAACAACATGTATGCTGCT
>DEBE01000171.1:557-1669 GCA_002348425.1 Alphaproteobacteria bacterium UBA2964
TGTACCATGTCCAACTAAGTCAAAGTCATCGTTTACTGTAATCTCAAAAACCACGCGCCGGCGGTCAAGGTTTTTTAGTAATACTGAAATTTCAACAGACATGCCCATAAGTGTTGCGCCGACATGCGAGATGTTTACTTGGGTTCCGACAGAGTCTTCATTCGCGTCTGCATGTTCAAGTATATAGTCTTTGCATGTCCGCTCGATATCCCGAATCATCTCTGGCGTTGCATAGACATCAAAATTCCCTCCAGCAACGGAAATTGTTTTGCTAACGTCGATTTTAAATCTTCGGGTTGTTTTATTGCCTACTTTAAATGTTTCTTTCATCAGAATTTCCATTGCCAGTTAAATAATTAGATGAGAGGAGCTTGGTCTCTCAGATTGATCAAAAAAAGTTTACGGAAGATATGCAAAATACCTTTATCTTTTTTCTAATTTTTCCCATTCGTTAGTAATCAGCTTCATAGTAGCTTCAGCAAGGGTTAGCTTTGTATCCAAAGAGCAATAAGCCAAGGTTCCAAACCAAACTAAATTCTTATTCAAGTCGATGATCGGGACTTTGTCGAAATTTTTATTGGCTGCTGTCGTTTTGTTGACCTCGTCAATGAAACTGATAACCCAATTTGTGATGTCTTTCTTAGCTGTCTCATGGTGTTGCCACGAGATAACATCAAAGCAAAGTGTCGCCCCAACACCTTTTTTGATTGAAGGGATAGTTTCGCAATATGACACCGAGCTCCCAATAATCATCGAAAGGAAAAATGCAGATACGAAATGCCGTTTAATATTTATAGAATATTGAAAAAATAATCTCATTTGGTCATTTTTTTGGGTTTTTAAAAGGTTTTTCCTCGGTCGGCCCGTCTGCCTTCACCCAGGCACTAAAACCGCCTGCCATGTGAGCAACGGGTTTCAATCCCATATTCTGCACAGTTTGTGCCGCTAATGCGGATCGCATACCGCCAGCGCAGAAGAATATATACTTCTTTCCCGATCCAAAGTCTTTTCTATAGTAGGGACTATCTGGGTCTACCCAGAACTCTAACATTCCTCTTGGAGCGTGAATTGAACCTGGTATAGCGCCATCGCGCCACAGTTCTCTTATGTCC
>DEBE01000171.1:1988-3382 GCA_002348425.1 Alphaproteobacteria bacterium UBA2964
TTCTCTTATGTCCCTTATGTCAACTAGAACTATTCCCTCATTTTTATGAACGCTTAAAACGTCTTCAACGGTTAGCGTTTCTATTTCATTTTCCGCTGCTTCACAAAGTTCCTTTATACCTTTTGTTATCATTGCGTTTTTTCCTCAAATATTTTGATCTAATTTCTCAATTGCCTACAATTTCTTTTGATAGGGCTTTTTTTAATGGATATAACAGTGCAAGCAGAGCGAGCGTAATAACGGTTAATGTTATAAGCGCGTATGAGAAACCGCCCGTCGCGTCATGAACTAACCCTATTGCTACGGGTCCTGATACCCCTCCAATTTCCGCCGCCGTAAAAAAAAGTCCACCGGCCGTTCCTGCTCTCTTTGGCCCAACATTTGGAATTTCGACCAATAATAAAAGCGCAACGGTCATCATGGCGCCTCGGGCTATCCCTTGAAGCACCAAGCCTGTCAGCATAACCGGTCCGGGGGCGATTTGTAGAAGTAACGTTGCAACACAACTGGAAAATATGAGTAGCGCTAAAATTATAATTCTTTTCTCTGGTGTTGCGTATCTTGGTATTAAAAGAGCACTGAGGACGCTAACTGCAGTTGGAATTGACGCCCAATAACCCGCTGAAGCAGCAGATAATCCGTGCGCTCTAATTATTTCTGGAAGCCAATTATTTAAGCCATGGTTTATGAAAAATATACCAATACTTAGAGCTAACACCAACTGGACACTTGGGATGGTGGCGAGGCGCTTAAACGTTTTGGGGATGGAATCTCTGGTTGTTTCAGAGACGGCACTTTTGATGATTTCGCCCGCAGCATTTTGAGATAAGAGCAACCACAGCAAACCGGAAAAAAGAGTAAAGAAACCATAGGCACACATAACCAGCCGCCAGTTCTCATCAAAAAATGGTAATAATACGCTATTGGTGGTTGAGGCTGCTATCACGCCGCCGAGACCGGGACCCGTTATATAAATTCCCATCGCCAGGCCTCGATTTTTTCCTTGAAATAAAAGTGCAATAACTTTTGGAGCGCCAATTGAAATTAAAGGGCCGCCGAGTCCAAAAATAGCAACTGCAAGGAAAAGTGTTAAATGAGTATCGGCTGCGCTTCGCAATAAACCTGAAAGGCCCATTATTAATGCGGCGATTAATAGACCGCGTCGAGGCCCAATACGGTCAATTAAGAAACCGCAGGGAAGGGCTGCAAGAATATATACTAAGGGCCAGGCTCCTAATACTGTGCCCATTTCACCAAAAGTCATATTTAGGTCGTCTGTTATCGGCGTGACCAGTGGGCCTAGAGCCGCAACGGTTAGGCCAAAACTAAAATAGATCAACCATACACCACATAAAACAACCCACCGGTAAGGCCCTTTAGGTTCATCAGTTGCC
>DEBE01000183.1:0-1625 GCA_002348425.1 Alphaproteobacteria bacterium UBA2964
TTTCAACATAAATCGCAGCTCCTGCCCAATAGGACTCTGATTCATCTTTGTTTTCACGGAAAATAACGTTATAAAATCTTGGGCTATTGGTGCCTGATAAGCGTACCGATCCTCCAGCAGCTTGCCAGTCATTGCCGCTTGCCATACCTCTATAAAGGGTAATATTCTGAATAACCCATGAGCTATCCGCGGTCATTTCATCATTATAGCTTGTATTGGTGAACATAAAGTGTCTGGATTTATATTCAGCATCAATAATGGTTTTATCTGCGCCCTTGCTTATGTCGCCCGTAATAACCAATTGCTTTACTATCGATAGATCGCGATTTCCAGCTCCACTATGGGTTCCTTCCATCATAACGATGGTATCGCCAACTGCTGCAACTTCCATTGCATTGGTTAAATTGTTGATGGGCTCATCTTTGCTACCATATAAATCTGTATTTTGACTGTTATCAGGGCTTCTACCTCCGCTGGTCGCTACATACCAAGGGCCAAGATAGGTTGGGGTTACAGAAATAGGTCCAGCGATTGCACTTTCCAGCGAAGAAGTCGTTTCCTTTGCAGAAACAGAAAACGCATACGTTTTTCCTAGTGTAAGTCCTGCTACTGTAAGAGTCGTATCGTTTGTTTTTGCAATGCTATTTCCATCTTGGTAAATCTGATATTCAATATTTTCTGCATTTTCAGGATTGTTTATACTTTTCCTGCTTGGGCTCCATGAAAGCTTGGCTCCATAGCTAATCGCCTTAGCGGAGAAATTACCCACCGGCATTGGCCCTGACATCGTAGCGTTCTGATTTTCATAAGCGCCAAGATCAGGACTGGAGCCATCGGGGCTTGGTCTAACGTTTCCTAAAATATCTTTCTTAGGAGCAGCAATATCCCAGTCGTTCCAGGTTGCTGTACCCATACCAATTAAAGGGCTTTTATCAGAAAGACTATAATCTTCAGCGGACTTATCTTTAAATCCAGGATCAACATCATATACGTTGTTACCTGCCCAGCTTTCATTGACCCCATTTTGCACATTACTGTAGTCTACATATATTTTAAAATATTCAGTTGATCCAGCACCTAGAATCGCACCATAGTAATCATTTTCAGTTGAGGTATATACGGATCCTTTTTGCAATAGTCTACTATTAGTAACAATAGAATTGAACATAAAGGTTTTTGAAGAAACCTGTTCCCAGCGTCCATAGCTAATCGTTCCACCCCATACACTGCCCATATAATCGGCTTTATTATTTACATAATTTCCATCGAATGTAGAATTTAATATCCGGGCATTTCCACCGTAAGATTGTGAATTAATATAATAAGCAATATCAATTGAAAGCGCACCACCGCTCACATTGTATCCATAAATTCCATCACCACCCTCCGCATAGTTATTGGCGAATAGCGAGTTGGTGATCTCAATCTGTCTTCGCGAGTGGATCGCGCCGCCTTTTGCTTCATCATCTGATTTAACAGCGTTCTTAATAAATGTTGAATTAGAAACAACAGCATAGCCATTTCTTACTTTATCATTATTATAAGGGTTTTGGAAAGAGATAGCACCACCTTCGTTTTCAGCTTCATTTTCTCTAAATGTGCAGGATTCAAAATTAACCACGGCA
>DEBE01000183.1:1956-4984 GCA_002348425.1 Alphaproteobacteria bacterium UBA2964
CACGGCATCTCCACCTACCAATACCGCACCACCGCTATAAGCTGCTTTATTTTTTTCAAAGGTAGAATTTCTAAAATCTACTCTAGAGTAACTATAAAATGTAAATGCACCACCCGATTGAGTTGATTTACCGTTTTTAAATGTAATGCCATCGAATACAGTGACCGTATCCGCATTTGATGACATGTAAAAGAAATTATTCTTACCATCCGCATCAAAAATCGTTTGAGCTGCGCCACCAGTTCCAAGCATGATGAATGCTTTGTTTGCATTTGATACGGATGCATCAGCAAAATCATAAGTTCCAGGTTTAACCTTGATCGTATCAACATAATTTCCCAGCAAGCTGGAATCAAAAACTTTTTGTACAGTTTTAAATGCAGCGGTCTCTGACTTACCATCATTGTTGTCATTTCCATTGGCGCCATCGACCCACCAGACTGTTGGGACTTGCGCAAAACCGATAGAAAACGTAAATAATAAATAGTATAAATGTTTCATCAGTTAGACCCTCCTGGTAGAGCTGGAGGCTCTGGAAGCGGTGTGGGATCTTCTGGTGGCATCGCAAGATAGGCCGCTGCACCACCACCCAATATTAATGTGGTCCACATTAATCTACGTAGCGTTTTGCCGCCACCTGATTTTTTTGTATCACCTACAACCGCTGGGTCTGCTGCAGCTAAAATATCAAGCTTGTCTTGCGGGGGCTGAAGACCTACAATCTCCCAACCAACCACTTCGATCACGGTAAGCAGATTATCCACTGGTCCTTTATAGGTTTTACTAACGGTACGAATCGTCGCACCGGTTTCTACTGAGAACATTTTTGCATCAATCGTATAAGAGTTTCCAAGCTTACCAAAAGAACCAGACACCATATTTTGTACACCTAACAGCGCACCCACCTCAGCTGCACATTCTGATGATGTACACCCTGACTGCTGAAACCCTTGCTCATTGAGGATCTCGTCCATTTGATTGCGCTCAACCATGATCACCGCGTCGGTGTTAACCATTTCACTCATTAAGCGATCGGTTAAAGTTTTAGCTTCCAATTGGCTAATTCCTCGACCTTCAAATTCAAGCAATGCGACCGTTTGCTTTCCTTCTGTCACCTGTGCATTGAGCTTAAAAGTAAGTGAGGTTAATACCAAAAGTGAGATTGATACTCTATTTAATATTTTCATAATGTTCTCAATGTTGTAAACCTAGGATTGATGCCAAGTTCTACTGCTTAACCAGCGGTGGCAATTCAGCCAGTCGCTTATCAATTTCCTCAGATAGTTCCCTGACAAATTTTTCTTCTTCCCCCTCATGAAAACCTCTACGCATAAAGGTAATTTTTCGATAACCATCCATGACAAAAAGTCTGGGTAGTTTCATCGCATTATAGCGCTTCATTGTATGCCCTCTACGGTCATAAAGAATTTGCATCGTCATCCCTTTTTTCTTTAAAAATCCTTGCGCCTCTGGTGCATCTGCATACTTCATGCCGTATACTTCTCCAGGGTTATTGCGGGTCGCATCGGTAATATCAACGAGAAAAAACTTAATGCGCGTATCTTTATACTCCTGATATACCTGTTCTAACAGCGGCAATTCTTTCATGCAAGGCTGACACCAAGTAGCAAAAAAACTAAGGATCACTGCATGGCGATTAGGTTGCGTAACATTTTTGCGCAATTTCTTTCCTTCTGTCTCAGACCAATTTTTTAAAAATTCGAACTTACCCGGAGCATACATCAAAGCGAATGAAGGCGCCTCATCCCCAATTTTTAAATCGAGAGAATCTGGGTCTGTTTGTGCGGTTAGGTTATTTTGTGCAACCCCCCATAGAATGGTTGTGCAGAATAATAATCTTTGAAAAAACTTAAATTTCATGATTTCCCTTATCTGATTAATCTATTAGTATGAGTACTCGGCAATCATTGAGTACTTTATAATTTCTATTTGCCATATCAATCTTTGAAACATCGGCATTGCTGATCGTGATATCTGTACGATTGGTGCCGGATGTACCCACGCCTTTTACGACCATTGGGTTACCTACAACGCGTTGATCTTGTTGCGCAGTTTCTAATGTTTTGGAATAACCGGCCACGCCATTCTTGACAGCATATTGCCGTGAATATTTACCCGGACCATATATAGCATTACCGTTTTGATCTAAAATTCTTGGTGCCATCGCTGGACGCGCTTTTAGTCCTCGCGCATCTATAATAATGCCGGTAACTCCACCTGCCTGCGTCGTGTTGTTGGCTGCTGCAGCCGGTTGATTATTGTTTGTAGCTTGGGTGGTCGCGGGCACAGTAACGGGTGGCAATACAATATCAGAAATTCCACTCATCGGTACAGAATATTCCATCTCAACCGATGTATCGCTTAAATATTTTGGCTGCCCGACTGGCCTTGCGCCTCTAATAAATCCTTGCACTTTGGTATTGATCACGTCATCAACCATCGCGCCACTCATGGTAGTCTCGCTGGTTAAAGTCACTCCATTAACAATCTCAATTAACTGCCGCATGGCGTCTTGTTTTGCTATGCGTAATGCCATTCGGCGCGCTTGTCCAGCGTTGACCGCATTAGTGGGAACAAACCCGATGCCGATTGCAGTAATGGACTGCTCAGAATAATTGATACTACCTTTGTCTAGTTGTGTAACAACTCCTTGAGCTGATATTCCACCCAAAACAAAAGCGATGCTAAAAATAAATTGTTTCATACTATACCTCTTGAAAATTATTGCGCTACTTCCGCGGTTATCCTATTGCCGCTTAGACCTGTAACTTTTATACTAAGTCCATCTGGACTGGTTTGGGCAAGCCCCATCGCAAGCGCCTGTGCTTTGCCTTCAAACTCTACTTCAAATTCTGCCACACCATCATTTAAACTTTTTGCATACGCGTTTCTAATACCAGAAACGGTTTGTGCTTTTAAAAAAGACTCAAAGGTCATGTAGGACATAAAGTCTGCACCTTTAAGTACAATATATACTTTGATGAAATTGGATTGCTGGGTGCTCCAT
>DEBE01000183.1:5425-5562 GCA_002348425.1 Alphaproteobacteria bacterium UBA2964
GCGGAAGGAACAACTGCAAGGATTTCACCGGTATCGGTGCGTACAATCTTGCCATTTGCATCCGCTTGCCCTGAGAACATGGGACCAAATTTTCCACCAGAAGAAATCTTAGCAGTTCCAATTACGATCACCTCTGC
>DEBE01000183.1:5957-7729 GCA_002348425.1 Alphaproteobacteria bacterium UBA2964
CTGTCCTTTTAATGCTTGAACGAGCTGTCTATCCACTACATCAAATCCGCGCTCATAAAAAGTGGCAAGTAATTTTGTTTCAGCAAAATTAGTAGGGGTTTTATCAATCAAATTTTCTTCTTTCATTAAAAAGATAATGCGTGGTCGATTCATGGCATTCAATAATGTTTGCAATGCGGCTTCATCCGCCATAACCTGATCAATCATGTCAGTCACTTCAGCTTCGATGGTAATTTCAAAATTTCCATCAGGGCCCTTGGATTCTTTGATGACCTTGAATGTCTTGACAAACCCTTGTGCTTTAGAATAGATATTATCTTCAATGGAGGTTGCAGTAACAGTCGTGGTTGATGTCATATAGGCGCCAAGCCCCTGCTCAACCGCATCTCTTTTGGCCTGCTCTACCGCAGCATCTTTGGTCAAACCGTAGCCAACGCCGGTTGCTTTCTGTTGAGCAATCCCTAGGCTAAAAGACGTAACCAGGGTATATAAAATTATATTTTTTATGTTATTTAACATTTTCTCTCTCGTATTTACTGAAAGGACGTACCTATATAATAGGCGACGAACCATTATAAATTATTCAATTAACAGGCCGGAAGCAATATATATTGCCGTCGGTGTGATATGGAGCAAATTATTAGTTTACGCTTATTTTATTTAATTATTTTTGAGAGTATATTCAACCTAGATAAACTTTTTTGAGGAAGAACTTATGTTGAGAAAATATATACCTACGCTATCCATTGCTGCACTAATCCTTCTCGCTGCCTGTGCAACTAAACCTGAAAGCGATGTTGATACACCAGAATATCATTATAAAGCCGGTATGCGGGCTATTGAAAATAGTGATTATCAGCAAGCGATTAAATCATTTCAGCGTTCAGTTGATCTCGATAGTAAATTTGCTTTGGGTTATGGCGGACTTGGCCTAGCAAATGCTAGGCTTAATAATAACAAGGAAGCTAAAAAATTTGCATCAACCTGTGCTAGTAAAGGGGGCAAGGATCCAGAAGCGCTTGCATTAAGTGGCCGCGTATGGATTAATATGCGTGCATCAGAAAAAAGATGGTTTAAAAGAGCAGAAGGCCATCTTGAAAAAGCCCTAAAAAGAGATAAAGAGCATGAGGGTTCACAATATTGGTATGGTGTTGCTCATCTGTACAATTACCAATTTGATATTGCAGAAGATTATTTTCGTCAAGTCGTTAACAAGCGTGGTGAGTATTCCGGTATGGCCGATGGTAAATGGAAGCTTTCACAAAAAATAGTTCGCGCCATGCCCGGTACCCCAGCTGGGAAAAAAGTTGCTCTAAAAGAGAGAATCAATCGCGCAGATCTTGCCGTATTGTTTGCTGAAGAGTTGAAAATTGGAGTTCTATTTGATAGAATGCCAACCCAGTCTGCAGGATTTCAAAGCCCAACCCAGGCCGCACAAAATGCAACGGTTACGGTTCCAAATGATTCCAGAAATCACTGGGCTGAAACATGGATCAAGGATATGATTCGCTATGGAATCATGAACGTAGAGCCCGATGGGAACTTTTACCCAGATGATAATATGAATAGAGCGACCTATGCCATGGCTGTTCAAAGATTATTGGTAGTTGCTACGCGCGATGAAAGTCTAGAAACAAAATATTTTGGAGAAGCGCAAAGCAGATTTAGCGATGTGCCTAGTAGTCATTTTGCTTATAATGCGATGGCTGTTTGTACAGAAAGAGGCATCATGCAGGTTGATATGATGAATAACCGTTTCAATCCAACAGGGG
>DEBE01000175.1 GCA_002348425.1 Alphaproteobacteria bacterium UBA2964
AATGATGGCAAATGCTATTGGGGCTATCCCTGCGGTTTTATTTGGTGGAATTGGTTGTTTTTTAATTGCTGGACTCTGTTGGGCTGCCTTTCCTGAACTAAGGCGAGTGCAGAGGATGGACCGAGAACTTTAAGGTATTTTTTATCCTTCAACATGAATGGTTTTGTATTCGGCCGGAATAGTCATTTCCATAAGAAGGTAGTCCTCCGAATAACTTAAAACGTTATGCTTAATTCCCGGGGGCTGAACCCAACAATCACCTTCCTCGAAATGTTGTTCGCCTTCTCCTTCAAACCACACTGTAGAACACCCCTTAAGACAGTAAACCATTTGAAACTCGAGATCATGATAATGCAAGCCACTCCCGCCTTCAGGACAGGGGGCTGTTGTCTTGATCAAATGAATGTGCACCCGACCTTCAGTAACATCCGAAATGCCAAAGTCGCGGTATTCTCTATAAGTCCGAAGTCCGCCGCTTACAAAAGGATTGTCCTTGGCTTTATTGACAAGAAATTTGGATTGTATCTTTTCTGATGATGACAACTTTTACCCCCATTAAAAATCCGCTGATTTAAAATTAATCACCGGGCAGGCTCTAACTGAGAGGACCATAACCGCCCAAGGTAAGACGCCGCATCAAACGCGGCTCTTCCCGCGGAAAGTCCTTACGCATATGAATAGACGCATAGTTATCCCACATCACCAGATCACCAAGTTCCCATTCATGTTCAAAAACAATCGAGGGATCCTCAGAAATATCAAATAGATGATTCAATATCGTTTCATTTTCTTCAGGCTCCAGACCCTCAATACGGGCAGACATAAGGCGGCTTATATACAGCGCTTTACGACCAGTGGCTGGATGTGTCACAAAAATAGGTTGTTCTTGTTGAAGCATGCCAGAAATATCTGAGTTGTAGATATCAATTCTTTCTCTTCTTTTATAATCATGAATCTGAAGAACCTTGCGACCATCTAATTTTTGTTTCAATTCATCCGAAATATTTTCGTAGGCCTTGTACATATTAGAAAAACACGTATTTCCGCCCCAACTTGGCAATCTAATTGAATAAAGTAATGTCGCTTTATGAGGTTCTTTATAATAACTGGTATCATGATGAAACCACATTTCACCATCGCCAAAGGCCCCTATGGGTTCTCCTGTTTTTTCATCTCGAATATTGGTTACAAACATAAATGGGGTTTCATAACTCCCACCGGGCGTGGACCCATTCGGCGAGCGCCGTCTTTCGCCTAGCCCTCCGAAGGTATTAGCAAATGCTATCTGCTCTTCTTCCGAAATATCCTGATCACGAAAAACGACGACAACATGCTCGTGAAATGTGCGTTCTATTTGTCTCTTGGTTTCATCATCAATTGGCTGACGAAGATCCACACCCTTAATCTCGGCACCACATGCGTCTGAGAGCGGTTGAACTGTTATAGGCATATCGTAAAATCCATTAACTTTATATGATTAAAATAAATACCACGATTAGGTTGGCAAGTGAAACTATCCTTAAAAAATGCATGGATTAAAATACCGTCATGAAAATCAAAAAACTTCAAGGGTCCTTTGGGGCAAAAATATGCAATATCGACTTGAAATCGGACCTTGAACGCGAAGACCTCGAAAAAATTCAAACCGCTTTTGTTAAATACCAACTCTTAATTTTCCCTAGTCAAAAGCTGCAACCTAAACACCAGTTGACCTGGACCAAGCATTTCGGCCCTGTCCAGAAATTATATGCTGAGGAGCATCGGATTCCTGATTGCCCTGAGGTCGTCGTTCTATCCAACGAGCAAATAAATGGAAAACATGTTGGAGTTGTAGCTGCGGGTGACTACTGGCACTCGGACTTATCGCCAAGTAAAAATCCAGGACTTGCCACGATACTCTATGCCCGCAGGTTACCTCGTGAGGGTGGGGACACCGAATTTGCTGATATGCACATGGCTTATCAAACTTTATCAAACAAAATGAGAGAACAGATTGCCAACCTGAGGGGCATCCATTGCATCAGCAAATTACGCAATCACCGTGTTAAAGTTACTCGTCCTGGAGGCAGAGCCTATTACAAAAAACAAAACCAGATCCCGGATGTAAGCCACCCATTAGTCCGAACCCACCCGGTCTCAGGCCTGAAATCACTCTATTTATCTCCAAGATTTACAATTGGTATAGAGAACATGGAGGATATAAAGGCACAGCCACTTCTTGATGAATTGTTTGCCCATCAAATTAAGCCAGAGCATGTTTATAGACACAAATGGAAGATTGATGATCTGGTTATGTGGGATAACCGTAGCCTCAATCATCGCGCTTGCGGTGGCTACCAGACTGACGACATTCGAAGGATACATCGTACATCAACTCTAGGTGATCAACCTTTTTAACAAATCAAAAATACTAGACACCATCTAAAATTTCGATGATCTCTTCAGCCCTTACGGGAGTAGTATTTATTTCAGCACCAAAAGACTTTAACGCATCACACACCGCGTTTGCTATTACGACGGGTGGAGCTATTGCACCGCCTTCCCCCAACCCTTTGAACCCAAAAGCATTTCTAGGGGAAGGCGTCTCCATATGTATTACCGTGATGGGTGGGACATCGGCCGCGGTAGGTAAAAGATAATCGAGAAAACTTCCGGTCGTAAGCTGGCCAAACTCATCGTAACAAAGTTCTTCCAACAAACCTCCACCGATACCCTGAACCAAGCCACCCTTGACTTGACCATCTGCAATTCCTGGATTAATCAGCTTACCGGCATCATGTACCTCCACGTACTTTTCGATTTTTACCTCGCCCGTCTGGGAATCAATCTCAACTATGGCAGCATTTGCTGCATACGCCCACGTGACGGTAGGTGGCTCAAAATAAGCCGTCTCTTCCAACCCCGCTTCCATTCCCTTTGGTCGTTGGTGTATCCAACCAGGTAAAGAGGCTTTTGCTACCTCTTTCAGAGTTACAGACATTTCTGGAACACCTTTGACGCAAACAGAGCCGTCGCGTAATTCCAAATCAGTCTCAGACGTCTCTAATATATTGGCAGCAATAGCGAATACTTTCTCCTTTACTTTTTCACTCGAATCCTTGATGGCACCTGAAGCCGTTACAGCGCTGCGGCTCGCAATAGTGCCATATCCCATCGTGACATGAGATGTATCTGCTAATGTGACCACAACATCATCTATCGAAACTCCCCAAATATCAGCAGCAACCTGAGCAAAAGCCGTTTCATGTCCCTGTCCTTGTGGACAGGCTCCAGTTGCAACCATCACCTTACCGGAAGGATCTATTTTAACTGTTGCTCCCTCAAAGGGCCCAATACCAGTACCCTCAACATAGCACCCGAGACCCAAACCTAAATATTGACCATTCTCTAACGCTTCCTTCTGGCGCAGGCGGAAGGCCTCAAGACCGCCAACACCCTCTAAAGCCTTGCGTAAAGCCTCGGGATAATCGCCACTATCATATTCGACCATGACACCATCGCGATATGGCAAACCAATGGCAAATGGCATCTGCTCTGGCTGAATCATATTGCGGAAACGCACAATTGCCGGATCAAGGCCTAGCTCATTAGCCACAATATCAATGGAACGTTCCATAGCAAAAGTAACTTCGGGACGCCCTGCACCACGGTAGGGAGCATTTGGCGTTCGGTTGGTCATCATAACCTTGCAATCGGCCTCATAAACAGGAATGTCATATGGGCCAGTAAAATGGACAATCGAATTGCCTGCAATTGCCGCTCCTACCGGCGAATAAGCTCCTGAATCAACGAGAAATTCATTTTTTACTACAGTTATTTTTCCATTATCATCAAAACCCACCTCTACGTCGAAAACTATGTCGCGAGAATGTGCTGCGTTAAGAATATGCTCGTGTCTATCTTCTACCCATTTTACAGGACGTCCTAACCTTTTGGAGAGATATGCAATCAAAATATCCTCTGGATAGACATGCCCCTTTCCCCCAAAGCCGCCCCCAACGTCCGGAGCTACAACTCTGACCTGTTCCTCTGCCATATTTAACGCATTCGCCACTTCACGGCGAACCCAATGGACAACTTGCGTGGATGACCAGACCGTAACGGTGTCCGTACGAGAATCATAATCCGCAATTACCCCCCGGCACTCCATAGGCATAGCTGCATATCGATGATGAAAGAAATGCCTTTTTATTCGGTGTGGCGCTTCTCGAAGAGCCAACCCGCTGTCTCCTGTTTTCGCATGTAGGGATGCCGCTATGTTTTGTGGTAGCTGGTCGTGAACTAGTGCGGCGCTTTTCTCGATAGCAGTCGCAGCATTTGGTACCGGTTCTAATGGATTAAAATCTGTGTTTATCAATTCAACCGCGTCTTCGGCGGAATATCTATCCTTAGCAACAACTAAGGCATATGGTTCACCAACATATCGAAGTTTATCGTAAGGAATTAGCGTCTGATCTGGAATTTGAATTTGAGGATCCATTCCCTCACGCCACGTTTTAGGCGCCGTGACCTGCATACCGCTTATTGGTGGTAATACCCCTTGAAGATCCTCTCCAGATAATGCAAGTTCAACGTCTGCCTGTAATCGCGCGTCTTCAAGATTAACTTTAATTATTTGAGCATGAGGCAACTGACTGCGAGCAAAAGCAACATGCAGCATTCCCTCCATCTTCATATCCCCTACAAAGATACCGGCTCCTGTGATAAGACGCTTATCCTCTCGACGTGCTACAGAACGACCAATATAGGTCGGCATTGCTTCAGCCACTGGGATCCTCCCGCAAAACAGGCTCTCCATGAACCTGCTTTGCATACTCTATCACCGCCTTGATAATACCTTCATAGCCTGTACAACGACAGAGTACTGCCGACATTCCAACTTTAATATCCGTTTCACTAAGTGAACTATGGCTCTCCACCAAATCGATGGCAGTCATCAACATTCCCGGCGTACAATAACCACATTGTAAGGCGCGGTTCTCAGAAAATAATTTTTGCAAAGG
>DEBE01000223.1 GCA_002348425.1 Alphaproteobacteria bacterium UBA2964
GCTAATATGGCTCAAAACATTCCTTGCCGCTAAATCCCTAGCATGCAAATCCGCTGCAATATTCAGACGTTTATTAAATACCAGTTTTGACAAACTGTTAGCACCACGAAATTTATTTATGAACGCGAGAATAGGGCCTAAAGATACATGATCACCTGCAATAACTTTTTTTGCAGAAATGAGGGGAGTAGAAAGTCCCACTACAACCATACAAAACAAAATACCTTTAGCTAGTGCCATCAGCTTTCGCTGCCTCTGCTGCTCGTTCCTTTAGAAGCTTTCTATCAATTTTATTAGTCCCCGCAAGTGGCAATTCCGATACAAAGAAAATACGACGCGGATGGGCATAAGCCGGGGCGTTATCAAGAGCATACTGTTTCAAATCTTTCTCAGTTAATCTACTTCCAAGACGCAGCACTACAAAAGCATGTGGAACGTGAGCCTTTAATGCATTTGGTGCAGGTACCACCACCGCCTGCATTACTTCTTCATGCCGTTCCAACACCGTTTCAACATCCCCGGGGTATATATTCTCTCCGCCCGTTACAAACATATCATCTGCCCGGCCCACGAAATAAAACCAACCATTAGAGTCTCGTCTTAATATATCTCCAGTATTTAACCACCCATCCTTCAATACCCTTTTGGTTTCTCCAGGCAGGTTATAGTACCCAAGCATTACACCAGGATTTTTCGTATGAAGAATACCTTCATTCTCACTCGGCCCATCGACAAACTTGATTTCACAATCCGGCAAAGGATATCCAACGGAGGCACGAGGTTTTTCAATCCCTTCGGCATGCTTCCAAGAGAGAAGCACTGGTCCACCTTCGGTTATACCATAATTAAGGTTAATACGCGAATTTGGAAACACGGTTTGTAATTTATCAAGAAGAGTTTCCGAAGCTGGAGCCGACCCTAGGCTCAAGGCCCGCACAGAACTGAGTTCGGTTTCCCTAAGCAATTCTTCATTCTGCAACAACAATGCATACATTGTTGGAACGCCAGTCAGCATGGTTAACCCATATTCACCTATGCACCGTATATAATCATCCACTAAAAATTTAGCCAGAAGTACAACCCTTCCCCCTGCACCCAAAGCTGATTTAATAGCTAACAATGCATTTTTATGATACAATGGAGCGGCCACTATACCGCAATCAGTGGAAGAGATTTCACGACTTTCAATCAATTGATCTATCATCCAACGCTGGCCAACATGATGAAGCAAAACACCTTTTGGGCGGCCAGTGGAACCGGAGGTGTATGGCTGCTCTGCAATATCCTCTGGACCGGGAACGAGCGATTCAAAGTTTCCCGGGTCTGTGAAATTTAAATAGCCATCTCGCCCGGCCTTATCAAAAACAATACAGCGAGTTTCCTCATCACATAATTCTCTTAAATCACCCTCACAAAACACAATTCGAACTTCTGAATCTTTGTTGATATATCTAACCTGATCAGCTGGCAGCTTTGTGTTAATCATTACCGGCACACAACCGGCCCTCATCGCTCCAAAAAGTATTTCTAGATACTCCACACGGTTTAACGAGAGAATACCCACCCTATCTCCGGGCCTAAGGCCTTCTTTTATTAATCCACGGGCTAAGGCATCAACTGCATTGTTCAAACTTCGATAAGATATTTCCTTAGGTTTACTTGGTAACCGTAAATCAACAATAGCAATCCTGTCGCTATCACTATGGGCAACAAATACATCCCCAAGATTGCCAGAATCTTTTCTCATTATAAATTCTCAAGGTGTAATAATTATTTTACCAATGACCTCGCGATCCTCGAGTAACTTGACGCCATCTGCTGTTTTTTCCAGTGGGAGAACCGTGTCGATTATTGGTTTTAACCTACCTTTGGATATCATTTCCATAAGGATTTCTAGATCTTCAGGCAACCAGCTATTTGAGCCCAGAATTTTTAATTCAAATGTCCAAACATATCTTAAGTCAGTTTTTGGATCAAAGCCTGCCGTAGCACCGCAAGTCAATATCTTTCCGCCACGACGTGTTACCTTAAAAGACGGCACCCAAGTATCGCCACCGGTAAAATTTATTACAACGTCTACACCACCATCAAACCGCCGCCGATGAGGCTTTCCGAAATCCGACCAAATTTTCTTTACAAAATCTTCATCTTTATAATTAATAACATAGTCTGCTCCCCATTCTTTGAGTGCACTTAATTTTTCTTCTGTACTACCACAGGCTACAACCTCACAGCCCATAGCTTTTGCCAAAAGAACACAACAAGAGCCGACACCACCGCTAGCGCCTAAAATCAATACTCTTTCGCCGCCTTCAAGCCCTCCGTTGGCAATCATCATTCGATGAGCCGTGCCGTATGCTACAGGTAAGGCTGCCGCTTGTTCATACGAGCAACCATCCGGAATAGAAATTAACCTTGTAGCATCTACAAGACAAAACTCGGCGGTTCCCCCGGGTAACATTTCTCCCATAAGCCCCTTACTTGGATCAGTGGGGTCAAGCGGATTAACCAATACTCGATCACCTACTTTCCATTCGCTTACCCCTTGACCCAACTGTTCAATTTCTCCTGCAATATCTAGACCAATAATCATTGGCATTGGGATTTTTATCCCGGGCATTCCCCTACAGGTAAAAACGTCATGGTAATTTAAGGATGTTGCTTTTACCCTGATGACCACTTGGCCTTCTTCAGGGCTTGGATCCGCAAAATTTTCATCTAATTTAAGGTTTTCAATTCCACCTTGTTCATGCAAGCAAACAGCACGCATCAATTTCTCCTATTTATACTATGAATGGATAGAACTCACCTAGCTTTAAACGTGTGGTATTCCCGATCCAACAGGCTACGTCAAGTCTATACATTATAGATTTGGTCTACATTCGCGCCGATCTTTTTATAATTTCCTCCATATACATGAATCGAAATAGCGGGATCTTTACCAGGGTTGTGTATGCTGTGAATATTGCGCTTGGAAGCCATATACGTAACAGCACCTTTGCCATGACAAACACTTTCTTTTAGTCTGACCTTATTAAGATTATTTTGAGAATTAACATAAACATATTTGCTTTCCTCAATTTCACCTTCGAACACCCCAAAAGTACACCAAGTTTGATGATCATGGATCGGTGAATAAATACCGGCAGGCCAAACTAATAACAAAATCGAAAAAGAATCGTTAGGAGACAAATACATCTCGTGCTTCTCATAGTCGTCACCTTCAAGTGACCCCAGTTCCGGAAGCAGGAAATTCTTATCAACCAAAAATGGTTTTAAGAGTTTAGGGATTTTAGATGCAATAATTGCCGAAGAGTATTTTTTTGTAAGGTTATCAATAGATTTATAAAAATCAGTAAAAAGATTGTTGAATTCCATCTGTTCAGCAGATGAACACTCCCCTTCATTTAGCAACTTATCCATTTTAAATTTCCTGAGATAAATAAACGACTGGCCCAAAAAAGGTTTTTGCTGAGAAATTAATATTTAAGATAATAAAATGCAATTTTTCCGAAATCCAGAGGCTGGTTCAAAAAGAAGTTACTATTTAAGCCTTTTCTAGATCTTTAACCAGTCTTTCTATTTCAAATACATGTGGATCTTCGGCTCCAATATTACGCAAAGCTTCCGCCAGTCGATAAACATATTGAGCATTTGATCCACTTGCCCCCCTTGATTTTATAACTTGTTCAGAAATCTTTTCAGATTTTTCCGGACCAAGATAATTTGGGTTATCCGGCTTACCAATATAAACCATTCCGATCACCCCGTTTTTTGATTTGACGGACTTTAATAGTTTTAAATTTTTCAGGTTATAACCACCTTGTTCGCGGATATTTAGTGAGTTTATGATATTTTCAACGTCAGCCGAGGCAATTTTATAAGCCATGCCCCAACAAATCCCGTGCTCTTGTAGCTCCAAGGTTACAACCCGTCCTGGGGCTTCTGGTACCCCGCGATGATCCGTCGAACCCTGCCAAAAACGACGAACCCACCCTTGAATTACCGCAGGATGTTTTTTTATATAATTAAAACCCGGATTCCAAATCAAAGATCCATAACCAAAAATCCATTTATCTGCATACATAGCTTTTTAAATCACATTCCTACAAGACTGCACAAACCCAGCGTGATACTCTATATACTTAAAAGGGAGAAACAACTGGCATGACAAATAACAAGAATTTATCTGTAACACCTCGAGATTTCCGAGATCATTACTTCCCGGGTACAGAAGAGCTGGAATGCGATGAAGTAAGGGTAATCGCTTTGGGAACAGGCATGCCACTTGTAAGAAGAAGCCAAGCCTCAGCATCTTTTCTTATACAATTGGGTAACGGAGACAACTTCATATTTGACATGGGATCACATGCAGCAGCCAACCTCGCATCTCTGGAAATTCCTTTCAACCAATTAACAAAGGTTTTTCTCGGCCACCTACATATTGACCATGTTGGAGATATTGGAGAGTTATGGATCAGTGGATGGCTTGGAGCGCGAACCAAACCTTTGCAAATCTGGGGACCATCAGGGGACACACCAGAATATGGTACTGCTGCCTTTGTAAAAAACCTCAAAAAAACACTTGCCTGGGATTATCGGACCAGAACTGGGAGCGTACCAGAGGCAGGAGGAGAAATTATTGCCCATGAATTTGATTTCACCAACCCTAGCGTTATTTACGACAAGAGAGGCGTCAAGATAACAGCATTCCCCGCAATTCATATATCTGACGGCGCCGTAAGTTTTCGTCTCGACTGGAATAATCGAACAATTGTTTATTCATCGGATACTAACCCCAATAAATGGTTCCTAGAACATGCACGTAATGCCGATCTCGTAATTCACGAATCGTTTATGACAGCCAACACCTTGATACGCCGACGAGGATTCGAACCCAAGGTCGCTGAAATGGTGGCCACAAAATATCATACATCTCCTGCCCAGGCAGGAAAGGTATTTAGTGTTTTGAAACCTAGGCTTGCAGTTGCATATCATTTTTTTAATGATCTCGATACAAAGTATGAGGTTCTGGAGGAAATTAGAACAACATATAAGGGGCCGCTAACTCTCGCAGAAGATATGGTCGTTTGGAATATCACTGAAGATAACATTGTAGTGAGACAGGCAGCCGTTGCCGACAATGTTTGGCCTGCTCAAACAAAAGAGGATGCAGCCATCTTTCCTAAACTTAAACGTGGTTCCCAAGTGGTGCCATCAAAATGGATACAGGATGGATTGCTAGAATTCGACGCCGACATGAATATCACCAACTACCGAATCGATGAAGATTAACTGTTACGAGGCCAAATATCTTCCTTATCAAAAATTATTAAAGAAACGCCACATGCATTGTCTTGACTTAGGAGAATTGCATGATCACCTAGCGATTTAAAGGTAATGCCCGCTTGATTAATAAATGTTTTTGTTTTTTCTAGATCTCGGGATTCTAAAGTGACCACCGCCATAAATGGCATTGTAGGTACCACCAAATTAGGAATAACATTCTGAATATAACCGGTGTTTGTAAAACAAATCCTTCCCCGATCAAGATCAAGGGATATGTAATCTTCCCTACCCTGTATTTTTTTTCCTGTAAATTTACTGAAACGGTTTGCAACCTCTTCAATATCATTAACGCAAAGGATCACCCCACCTAATGCCGAAATACCATTATCCCTTGCTATCAGGTTATCCTGCCAAACAAGTTCAGGAGTTTCTTGTCGCAAAATTTGTATACGACCCTCCGGCATCTTATCAGGGGGAACCCTAATTACTGTGAAAGCTACTTCTCCATTTTTTCCGTTATTCAATGTAAGCGGACGCCGAAGGTGTATAGGATCTAATGGTGAGAAATCTTCCACTTTTAAACGTTCGAAAGCTCCTTGACTGTCATTTATTGTGAAAGCCAGAAGATGTACCCCGTGATAACGCTTTAGTGCAGCCTTGAGCTGTTCAGATAGAGGAGTTTGTAAACTAGGGACAGCGGCAAGAAATTCGAGATAACCGCGTTTCAGCATCGCACAACGGTTACCCGTTCCCGCCGGGATAGGGGCACCTCCATTGGGATCAGCATTGTGCTGAGCTACAAACGGAGTAAGGCGGAATCCAAGTCTTTCCATTATCGGGCCAACCGCATTCATTTCTGGTACAAACCAACCAACATGATCCAAAAATATCTCGGAGCCGCTTGGTACTTGCGACATTTGGGAAGGTGCCCGATTCATTCTAAAACTTTTTAGCTGCTATGCATTCCACCTCAACTAAATAATCTGGACTTGCTAGGCCAGATACGATCAGGAATGTCGAAGCGGGTTTATTGTCACCCCAGATGCTCGCACGGACTTTTTGGTACTTTTCACGATCTTGACGGCTTACCAAGAATGTTTTCATGAATACCACGTCTTCTAAACCGTATCCGGATGCTGAAAGGATATTAACCATGTTTGAAAACGCTTGTTTCGACTGTTCCTCTATTCCATCCGCTACAGAGCCATCAAGCGCAACCCCAGTTTGACCAGCGACAAAAAGAAACCTAGCCCCCTCTTCTACTTCAACGGACTGATAATAATTTTGGGGAATGGAAACAGATTTCGGATTATTACGTTTATGTACCATGACACAGCACCTAGTTTTTTTTAAAAGAGAATTTATTTTGTTAGATCGGTTCTATAAAATTTTTGGTAAATTGAAAACTACGAAATAGATAGAATTAATTATAACAATATAAAACAAACTCTACCTAATAACCTTCCTATTTTAGCATTGTAAGAAGGAACTACGATAGTGTAACAAATATGACATACTACAAAATGATAAGTATTCCTTAATGGTGACCACCATGTCAGAAAATTTCCTTTCATTAACAGACCGATGCCATTGGCAAGAAGGATAAATATAATGGGCTCAAAAAACGGTGCTTGTGATATTGAAAAATATGTATTGCGTTTTTCAGATATCGAAAAGCGAGAATCATCCTACAGGCCGATAGACATGATGTTGGAACGGTTTGAACGAAAACGGTATGCTGTTTTAGGCAGACCCTCTGAGCAAAAAGGCGAAATAACCCCTCTCGATAATGTGAAAGAATTTAACATTACTTATTTAAAAGTAGAGCCAGGAAAAGGTCTTGCTACCCATGGGCACCAAACACCTGAAGCATTTATAGTAATGCAAGGCACATGGCGGGTCACGTTAGGCATGAATTCAGAACAGGAGATAATTTTAAAACCCTTTGATATTATTTCTGTGCCACCAAACGAAATGCATGGAGCTCAAGTAGTCGGAGAAGAGACTGGCTGGTTGATGACAATAAATGCCGGGCACGGAGGGGCTAAACTATTTTGGCCTCCTAATTTAGTGGAAGAGTTACGAAATAATGGCGCCGATGTTTCAGATGTCGAAATTCCAGGGGTGCCAACAAACTAAATCTTCGCAACTCAAGCAATAAGTATAAAATTTTATATACTAATCGAGATTGGCATTTCCATTACGCCCTACCCTAATATCTCGATGGACATACGAACAAATTATAAAACCGAAACCAATCAGAATCGATAACATCGCCGTTCCACCATAGGACACCATGGGCAATGGAATACCAACGACCGGTAATAAGCCCATAACCATCGCTATATTAATAAAAATATAGAAAAAAAAGGTACCACCAATTCCTAGAGTTACTAAACGACCAAATTGATTATGCACCCTAAGTGCTATGGCAAAACAATAAATAAGGATTAATGTATAAACCAACAACAACAACAGACCGCCAACCATTCCAAATTCCTCGGCCAACATGGTGAATATAAAATCAGTCTGTTTCTCAGGTAAAAATTTTAAATGGCTTTGAGTACCTTCAAGGTATCCCTTGCCAAAAACTCCGCCTGAACCAAGTGCAATCTTCGATTGCATAATATGATAACCAGAACCAAGGGGATCACTCTCCGGATCAAGAAATATGAGAATTCTATTTTTTTGATAGGAGTGGAGCATCGCCCACGCAAATGGAAGCGATAACAAAATTGTCCCTATCAATACCCCGAACTTCCAAGCACGCACGCCAGCTAGAAAAAAAATTACGCCGGCTGTCATTATTAGTATTATTGCCGTTCCTAAATCCGGCTGTCTTAGCACCAAAATCACTGGTGCTGATACAAGAAGCAGAGGAACAATTAAAAGTGTCGGACGCCCAATTTCCTCTAAAGATGCGCTGTGAAAAAACTTTGCTAAAGCTAATACCAAGGAAATTTTCATTATTTCTGAAGGTTGTAATTGAACAATGCCCAGATTTATCCACCGCTGCGCCCCACCGCTAATAACCCCAATAACTTCAACAGCAATCAGAAGTGCTAGAATTATAAAATACAAAGTATATGCATGACGTAGCCAAATTCTTATATCTATAACGGCCACAATTATCATCAGTAGGAGCCCCACACCAAATCTAATAAGATGACGTTTAGCCCAAGGATCCCAACTTGCATCACCCGCCGAGTAAAGCATCGCGCAACCAATGAAAGCTAAAACTATTAGAAGGACTATCAATAGCCAGTTAATCTGACAAAATTTTTGTCCAAATGTCATGGACGAATTCCTTGACATTGCAATTTTCATCATAATTTATTCAAGATCCTTTTTTTTAGCATTTTCACGCTTAAGCGTCGCACGTAAAATATCTCTAGCGATCGGCGCAGCTACAGTAGATCCACGACCTCCATGCTCGACGACAACCGCAATTGAATAACGAGGGTTCTTGACCGGTGCGAATGCGACAAATAGCGCGTGATCACGCTCTATCCAAGGCCTCTCTCTATTTTTCAAAACCCTAGTATCACGCTCATATTGTGAAATACTCTTCACTTGCACAGTCCCCGTTTTACCGGCAAGATCAAACTCGTCATCTTGAATTCGCGCACGATAACCTGTACCACGTGGAGTGTTACTGACGGCATCCATGCCACTCATAACAATTCTTCTATAGCTTTTTAATATTTTTATTTTTTTTGACTTTGGCGCCTTTAACTCTCTAATAACACCATTAGAAATAAAAGCCTTTATCAACTTTGGTTTTATCTCTCTGCCGCTAACAATTCGGGCGGTCATGACCGCAAGTTGCAAAGGTGTAGTTAAAACGAATCCTTGTCCTATCCCAGCCACGAGAGTTTCCCCCTGCTGCCAAGCTGACCCCAACTTCTTTTTTTTCCACGCTGAAGTCGGCATTAGACCACTGCGCTCGTTTGGTAAATCAATCTCGGTGACCTTTCCCAAGCCAAATCTTCTACCCATTTCTGCAATTTTATTGATGCCCAGCTGCCGGGCAATTTCATAAAAATACGTATCACAAGACTGCTGTATTGCTTCGCGAAGCTTTACAGGACCATGCCCCGTCTTTTTCCAACAATGAAATCTGTGATTACCTAATTCTACGTGTCCTTTGCAATGAACTTTTGTATTAGGAGTAATCACTCCGTGTTCAAGGGCAGCCATTGCAACCACCATTTTAAACGTCGAGCCTGGGGCATATAATCCAGCGACAGCTTTATTGATTAACGGCGCTAATGGGTCACTGGATATTTCTTCCCATTCTTTTTTACTCATTCCAATATCGAAAGCATTAGGGTCATACCCTGGGACTGACGCTAGAGCTAGAATTTCCCCATTATTAATTTTCATAACAACCGCAGCTGCCGACTTCTCATCTCTTAATTTTTCTACCGCGAGATTCTGTATAAGTTTATCAATTGTTAGGACTACATCGTCCCCTGGCCTTCCCTCGTGACGAGATAACTCTCGAATCACCCTACCCACCGCATTTACTTCTAACTGACTATTACCTGCTCCTCCACGCAGACGATAATCTAGTCTTTTCTCGACCCCAGCTTTCCCGAATTTAAAGCCCGGTAGCTGAAAAAGGGGATTTTGCTTTCGCTCTCTTGTTTTATCTTTTTCGGTTACCGGAGCAACATAACCAATAAGATGCGAAAAAATTTTTCCAAATGGATATATTCGTCGCTGCCCAGAATCAATTATAACTCCGGGTAAATCAGGAGAATTAACTTCTATCTGCGAGACCTCTTTCCAATCCAAATTTTCTTGGATGGTAATCGGAACAAAACTTTTCTTTTTACGGCTTTCTTTAAGAATACGCTTTCTGTCAAAATCTGAAATTTCTATTAATCTACTTAGAGCCTGCAGAGTTTTACTTACATCATGGACTTGTTCAGTTACCAAGAGTAATCGATAGTTTTCTTCGTTTGTGGCAAGTGGTTTTCCAAAAGTATCATAAATCCTCCCACGTAGTGGCGCTAATAGTCGTAAGTTAATTCTGTTTTCATCCGATAGGGTCCTAAACCGATTAGACTCTAAGACTTGTAACTGGTACATGCGACCAGCAAGTATGCCGAAGAGGGTCACTTGTCCAGCTCCTAGGATGAGGGCGCGACGGGAGAAATTTTTATAACGAGATGAATCTTCTCGATACATACTTAGTCAATAGGTAAAAATTTTTGGTGAAGTTTAGCAAAAACCCATGAAAAAAATGGGAAAATTGTTATCGTCATCAACATTTGAAAGATTATAGGCAAGGGGTTTAGAAGAATCATATGATAAAAAGCACTCAAAGCCCAGATCACAAGCCCAACAAG
The DNA here is from genome assembly GCA_002348425.1 of Alphaproteobacteria bacterium UBA2964. Next base: position 10,647 of record DEBE01000223.1, read on the forward strand.
AAAAGCTACCAAGCTAAATCCCCACCAGAGCAATAAAAAGGATTTTCCCCGAAAAACCTTACTCTGCATAACTAGCAATGTTCTTACCAAGACCAGCGTGGCGGCATTTATCCCGGGTGGTGCCCCAGAAAGGATATCTAGTAATAATCCAATAAAAAATACAGTTGCGGTCGGAACAAATTCAGCATGATGAATCACCCAAAAGAAAACTGCGATAAGAACGACATTTGGTACCACAGGCCCGAATCCGGGAATGTAATAAGGCACCGTTGAAATTAGAACAAAAAAAATACCCGCTAAAACAGGAAAACATCTTCTTGCAAACATATCCAGACGATTAGAAAGCAATGTCGTCATTGAAAATTAGCTTTCGTTTCAATAGACCGATCATACGGGGTATGGTTTTCAGGACTCTTAGGCAGAAAATCAATTAATCTCAAAAATTCTAGACGTTCAAAAATCACCGTAGGCATCACACGAAACCCACCTTCTGAATCTTTGATAATTTTACCAATTTTCAGACCCGGAGGGAATACCCCCCCGTGCCCCGAAGTTACCACATTGTCTCCCAATTCCACCGATGCATTAGCCGGTAAGAATCTCAAATGAGGCATAAAGGTATTGTCTCCCCTTAGAATTGCCCTATCCCTCTCTTGACCAACTAGAACCGGGACACGCGAATTAATATCGGTTATCAAGAGAACCCTAGCCGACTGGTAACCTGAAGAAGCAACTCTACCAACCAAGCCGGCTCCCGCCACTGCCGCCTGGCCTTTACGCACGCCCTTACTTTTTCCAGTGTTGACCACAACCGACCGAATAAATGCTCCCCCAGAATTTGCTATTACCCTCGCTGTTATAGATTTTAGACCAGCATCAGGCTTAAAATTTAAGAGAGTTTGCAAGGACTTGTTTTGTGCGGATAGTCTCTCGGCTTTTGTTTTCCAAACAAGCAACCTTTCATTTTCACGCCTTAAAACTGCGTTTTGTTCTCTAATATTTGCTAATTCGTGCACCTTATCAACGGCATTATTTATTGCAGCCGCAGGTTCGGAAACGGCACTCATTAAAGGGGAAAATACATCTACTACAGTGGTTGAGACTTTTTCGACAACAAGAGTATCAGCTTTACTGAACAACAAAATGCCAAAAGCTGCCAAAACAAAAAATAGGAACGAAAAACGGTGTATCAGCACCTTCATAGATGTTGATAATCCAATTTCGGTAAATCCTCTAAGCCTATTCACGAATATTAAATCCTAAAAAATCTAATAAACACTGTTTCCAGTTTTATAAGTTGTCATAAATGACTTGTAATTAATACATAGAAGAAAGAACGTTTCTTAATGTCTTCATTTCCTCAAGACAATGGCCGGTTCCTAAAGCCACACAAGATAGTGGCTCATCGGCCAAGGAAACTGGAAGACCGGTTGCATGCCTCAGAACAAGATCGAGATTTCCCAATAGCGCACCACCACCAGTCAAAACTATACCTTTATCAACCATATCTGCAGCGAGTTCAGGTGCTGCATGTTCTAAGGCCACTTTAACTGCTTCAATAATAGCCCCTACCGGCTCTGCTAAGCTTTCAGCAATTTGTCTTTCAGAAAGCAAAATCTCCTTTGGAACACCGTTCATTAAATCACGGCCTTTGATTTCCATAGAGCTACCCTCTCCATCTGCAGGAATACTCGCTGAACCTATTTCTTTTTTTATTCTTTCTGCGCTACTTTCACCAACAAGAAGGTTATGATTACGCCGGATATAGCCTGTAATAGCTTCATCCATTTTGTCACCCCCAACACGGACGGAACGGGAATAAACCAAACCTCCAAGTGATAATACAGCGACTTCTGTGGTGCCTCCTCCAACATCAACGACCATTGATCCAGTGGGTTCAGTGACTGGCAAACCAGCCCCAATTGCCGCTGCCATGGGCTCCTCTATTAAAAAAACTCGACGTGCGCCCGCACTTTCAGTTGACTCTTGAATTGCTCGACGTTCAACGTTGGTTGAACCAGAGGGGACAGCAACAATAATTTGCGGACTAGCAAAACTTCTTCGGTTATGGACTTTACGAATGAAGTGCTTAATCATTTCTTCCGCGACTTCAAAATCAGCGATTACTCCGTCTCGTAGCGGACGAATAGCTTCAATGTTTCCAGGGGTTCGGCCAAGCATCAGCTTGGCTTCGTCTCCAACCGCAAGAACCTGTTTCTTGCCTTTTACTTCGGCAATGGCGACAACAGAAGGTTCATTTAAGACAATCCCCCGACCTTTAACATAAACCAACGTATTGGCTGTACCTAAATCAATCGCCATATCGGCGGATAACATTCCCAAGAGCCTGGAAAACATATTTATCACTTCCTTTGATTACCAGCTGCGAGATTTACGCGGATAGCGCACCGGGTGCTGTCCTCTCGCGTTTAACCATTAATTTATTTAGAGCATTAACATATGCTCGCGCAGAGGCCACCAATGTATCTGTATCTGCACCCTGACCATTAACTGACTTGCCACCCTCTTCAAGACGCACTGTTACTTCCGCCTGCGCGTCAGTACCCTCCGTTACCGCATTAACCTGATACAATTGTAGTTTAGCATCATGGGGTATTAGCTCTTTAATTGCGTTAAATGTCGCATCCACAGGCCCATCGCCTTCCGCCTTAATTTTACGAATTTTACCATCCACATCCATTTCAAGCTCCGCCGTTTGGGGACCCTTAGACCCACAAACTACCATCAGTGATTTAAACTTGATGACATCATTAGCCCTCAATACCTCATCGTCAACTAACGCAACTAGATCCTCGTCATAAACTTCTTTCTTTTTGTCTGCCAAGTCTTTAAATCTGAGAAAGGCTTCTTGAACCGCATTTTCTCCTAACTCATAACCTAGTTCCTTGAGTTTTACTCTGAAAGCGTGTCTTCCAGAGTGTTTTCCCATAACAAGTTTTGATTGAGTCAAACCAATGGACTCTGGAGTCATAATTTCATAAGTTTGTGCATGCTTTAGCATGCCATCTTGATGAATGCCGGATTCATGCGCAAATGCATTCGCACCTACAATTGCCTTATTTGGTTGCACTGAGAACCCAGTGATAATTGATACCAATTTTGAAGCCCTTGTTATACATTTGGTATCTATATTGGTTACAAAAGGTAGTCGATCCTGACGGGTTCTCAGTGACATTATAATTTCTTCTAGAGCCGCATTACCTGCGCGCTCCCCTAAGCCATTAATCGTACATTCAATTTGTCTTGCACCATTGTTAACTCCGGCTAGGGAATTAGCCACAGCGAGCCCTAAATCATTATGACAATGAGTGGAATAAACTGCCTTATCACTATTCGGAACCCGATCCACAAGCATCGCGATTAATGCGCCAAACTCCTCAGGAACTGCATACCCGACTGTATCTGGAATATTTATAGTTGTTGCACCAGCGTTAATAGCCGCCTCAACGCATCGGCAAAGAAAATCTGGTTCACTTCGACTACCATCCTCGGGTGACCACTCCACATCATCGGTGAAGTTCCGTGCGTAAGTTACACTTTCAATCACTGCCTCATAAACGTCATCAGGCTCCATTTGCAGTTTATATTTCATGTGTAAAGGACTAGTGGAAATAAAAGTGTGAATGCGGTTTCTGGCAGAGGGTTTTAAAGCTTCAGCGGCACGTTGAATATCTCCACGACCAGACCGCGCAAGACCGCAGACTATTGAACTCTTAATAAGTTTTGAAACTTCATTAACAGCTTCAAAATCACCGTTAGAGGCAACCGGAAATCCCGCCTCGATTACGTCGACGCCCATCTCTTCCAATAACTCAGCTATACGTAACTTTTCATCAAGATTCATCGACGCACCAGGCGATTGTTCACCGTCACGCAGCGTAGTGTCGAATATTGTAATTTTTTCTGGATGGGTGCTGTGATTCATAACTCAGCTCCTTTACTAATTGGAGGACAACAACTTATTTTTCGCCGCTGAAAAACCGACTTAATTCGGAAATATTCAGGGGCTTCTAAGTCGTAAGACCTCTTCCAGTCCGCTTTCGAAAACGGCACTATCAGTAATTAAAAAGCATACGACATGTTCCCTCATCTGAGGAAACTCCAAAAGTATTGGTGATATTTTTTTCAGCTTTTCCATTCACAATATACCATAATATCAAGGCAGTTTCTGAACAAACACCTCAAAAAAAGTAATTCATTGTCTTTCAAAACAGGTTACTAAAATTTAAAAAAATTTTAACAAAGCTTTCTTAATTCTTTTAAACATTCTCAAAATCAAAGTAACGATTTTTAAATTCTTTACCAGTAAAATTCGAAATATTTAAGTTTAATGAAGCAAGAATTAATTTTTAGACTTATCTACTAACCTATTTTCAGCAATCCAGGGCATCATTCCTCGTAATTCCGAACCCACAGCCTCGAGCTGATGCTCGGATTCTCTCCGGCGCGTCGCCTTAAAACTAGATTGTCCCGCTGCATTCTCTAAGACCCAATCTCGAGTGAAACGCCCAGATTGAATGTCATCCAAAACTTTTTTCATGCGTGATTTCACACCATCGTCAATCAAACGGGGTCCAGA
>DEBE01000096.1 GCA_002348425.1 Alphaproteobacteria bacterium UBA2964
GAGGTAGCTATCGTGAAGGAAAGGCGGTTGTGTTGTGTTACTTTGAGGATCGGTCATTAAAAAAATCCCTAACTGTATATTGTGAAATTTGGATTCGTTATATGAATGGGAAGGTTTATGGTCAAACAAGTATCATGGTAAAAGAGCTGATGAATACTCTGGCATAAAAATCTGAAATTTTTTTCGTTTTAACCAATTTTTTTGAGTTCCTTTCTGTAATAGGCAGCACGCTTAACGTAGGAAGTAATATTGCGTTTTAACATTTTTATAGCTTTGGTATCCAAGCTTCTTATTACCTGACCTGGGGAGCCCATAACTAATGAGTTGTCCGGGATGACTTTACCCTCTGTTATTAGAGAGTTAGCACCAATCAGACAGTTTTTCCCAACCTTGGCGCCATTAAGAATGATACCTCCTATACCAATTAAGGAACCCTCTTCAATAGAGCAACCATGCAACATACATTTGTGACCTACCGATACATTGGCGGCAATATTTATTGGAAATCCAGGGTCCGTGTGAAGGACACATCCATCTTGTATATTTGTCTTTTGGCCAATTGTAATAGGTTCGTTATCAGCTCGTATGACGGCGTTCCACCATATACTAACTTTATCCCCGATGGATACGGCTCCAATAATGTCTGCACTGTCCGCGATATAAAAGTCGTCAGTTTCTGTATTTAGCATACTATTTCCGAGGGAATAAATCATTTTCACTCGCGACTTTTAAACAGGAATGACAAGAAGTGTGTCGATACGCCTTGAGTCCAATATAACCCTGCGCTCTTTAAATTTTAGTTCTCCGTCAACTTCCATAATTGTGTCGAGGGTTTTACCGCATAAAAATGTTGTCATTTCACCATCTGGCATGGTGCGGGTAACGGAAAAGTTTGATTGTGTCCTTGTCTCATCTTTATTTGAATCCATGATTTTTATTGCACTTACCATATGACAGTATACGTGTGGTTCGAATATATTGGCCTCGCGAAGGGCAGAAATTCTGTCTTCAAACATGCCACGTCCATCGCAATAGATTAATGCAACCGGTAGATTAAGGTCATAGTTTTCTCTGGTAATGATGTGATAACGAGCGTCTTTTGTGAAGAATTCAGGCCAATCTTCTAATCTGTCTTCATCAATGCAATGAATGTAGTCGGCAAATAACGCATCAATTCTTAGCCGTAATGTCAAATCTCGGTCAAGTTGGAGAGAACTGCCCATTATATTTTTCCTAAACAGCCATGCATTCCCGCCAACCCTTCCAAAATCCCCGGACCGCAGATTCTGTTACTCTTGAACCTTGACTAGGTTTGATAACCCTACCACCCATGGGAAGGATTGTCTTGGCTTCGACATTAGCCATAGCGGCTTTTTGAATAAAACCACCAACGCATCCATCTTCCATAGAAATAAAGCCAGCGGGCCCAACTAAATTATTAACTTTTAGCCGAAGTTCATCCATCTCTAAGTCATCATCTTCAAATCCTAGAATTGTCCAAATTAGCTCACTTTCATTAACTCCCCGAGGGATTAATTGCCGCACTGCCAAGGCGTTAAGAATTTGTTGTAAGACCATAGTTGGAAACACTGTCTGAATGGAATTGGTAATAGAGTCTCCAAGCTCTAAAACATGTTCCATCATTCGGGTATCAGCCAAGCTGTAATCATCCTGTTTTGCCCTTATTTTTTCTTTATCTATATTTTTATCAGCAATTTCTTGACGTTCTGTATAGCTAAGGTGGTGCCAGCCGCTATCACTTAGCTTGATACCGCCACTCATCGTCGGCCGCACAACGCCAAAGGTATTATGGAATACATGTAGGAGACTTGCGTGATACGAATCTTTATTATTTTCGACATAAAGTTTCCAGTTATTAGGGAAGACTTGGCTATGATAACCTAAAACTTTTAGTGGTTTGATGAACACCCGATCGATATTTGTCATAAGCTCATCCCCTATGTAATCGGAAAAGCAGGGTGTGCTATCGCTGTAAGTGCCCATGATAAAGCCGCGAACGTTTTCAATGCGGATGCGTTCTAGGCCGTGATCATCATGTTTGAATTCTTCGGTAAGCCCGCCCTGACCACGTACTCCCTTTCCAAAGGCAACGCCAGTTAGTTTTCCACGTAAGTCATATGTCCAATTATGATAAATGCAGGCAAATTCCGATACATTTCCTCGCGGTTTGTAACAGATCATGGAGCCCTTGTGAGCGCAGCGGTTAACCATTGCGTTAATATCACCATTTTCATCACGTACGACGATGATTGGCGCATCACCGATATTGGTCATTTTGTAATCGCCAGCATTTGGAATTTCACATTCCAGACATAAGAAATTCCATGTAGGTCCCTGAAACAGCAGACGCTGTTCACGTTCGTACAAATTTTGGTCTGTATAAACACGATACGGGACCTCTGAAACATCGTCAGAAGGCCACATAAAATTCGAGCTGTGATCGTGTTGGGCGGTATCCATTTTAAAACTCCTCAATTGTGGTGCTAGAATAACGCAAAGGGGGGTGGGGTGAAAAGTATAAGTAACCTTAAAACCGAAAATTTATGTTGGTAGGTTTCTCTTAAAGCTGATGGCGATTAGGATAAAATCATTAGCTAGCCGCGAGGAAAAATATTACCACTAACAGAGGACAATAAAATGGCTACATCTGACGGAATAGAAATAATAGCTCTTGAAGAGCATTATTGGGACACGGTTATTACAGATAATTATTCGGGACCTAATTCCACGCGCCGTGGCCCTATTCTCGACCGTCTCTACGACCTCCATGATTTACGTATTAAAGAAATGGATCAATCAGGTATCGACATTCAGGTTCTCAGTCATGGAGCCCCTTCGGCCCAGCGCCTTGATGAAATCGCCGGGCCAATGATAACACAAAAAGCAAATAATAATCTTAATGAGATAATTAAAACCAATCCGGACCGTTTCCAAGGCTTTGCAGCACTTGCTACTGCCAAGCCTAAATCAGCAGCAGATGAACTTGAACGTTGTGTTAAGGACTTCGGGTTTAAGGGCGCAATGATCCACGGCCTAACTAACGGCGAATTTAACGATGGCAAGAAATATTGGCCGATCTACGAAAGGGCAGAGCGGCTCAAGGTTCCAATTTATCTGCATCCTGGTTATCCTCATCCCGATGTTATAAATGTTTACTACCAGGATTATCTTGATGATTTTCCTGCATTAGCTACTGCTGGCTGGGGTTACACGGTTGAGACGGCGACGCAAGCTATTCGTATGGTTTTGTCAGGTGTATTCGATGAATATCCAAAGCTTCAAATGATCCTTGGTCATATGGGGGAGGCATTACCTTTCCTTCTTTGGAGGGTCAATCAAGCTTTATCAAGGGTAGAAAATACGCAAACCCGTTCGTTTCGCGAAATTTTTGAATCGCATTTTCACATCACGACAAGCGGCAACTTCTCTAATCCGGCTTTATTGTGCA
>DEBE01000220.1:0-1386 GCA_002348425.1 Alphaproteobacteria bacterium UBA2964
TTTTAAAATAAGGTGAAGTAGACAACCAATTAAAATTGCCCAAAAAGGAGCTGCTATATTCAATAATGAGAAATTACTTATCGTTACAACGAAGGTAATCAGAGGCGGTATGGCTTCCCTACTCGACCCATTCAACGCGGAGAAAGCTTCCTTAAATGCCATGCTTAATACTGGAAGCATGGCAAGGCCCCCTAACACCATTATAAAATAGGGGGTCATACTGGTCGCGACTTCGGTCAGGGCGGGTGCTAATAATCCAATGCAGGCAAATAATGCACCAAATAAAATCGCTCCAGCGAAATGTGTGCCTTTCTGACCGCTCGATACAAGAATTGCATTGGCTGGGCCTGTAAGACAGGTTGGCACAGAACCAAATATCCCCATGATAAATGAACCGTAGCCACAAACTACCGTTAAAACATTAATCGGCGGACGATATCCTGCGGCAGTTAGAACGGAAACACCTTGTATATTTTGAACAGCTAAGACAGATATTACTAGGGGTACTACCAGTTCTATCATGGCAGAGATTGTGAACTCGGGTCTTATCAAAATGGGCTTAGCGATCCAAGATAACTCGGGCGATATAACAGGCCCATCTCCAGATAAAACGGCCACTAACATACCCATTAATAACGCCCCAAACATCGGCGGGCAAAATCGCCCAACAGACCTGAAAATTGTCAAAATTAGGAATGCAACGATACTCACTCCTGCAATGACAGGAACTTCTTGCAGTCCATGTATCAAGTTCAGAGCAAACGGCAAGAAAACGCCCGCAACCATTGCCATTACAACGTCAGTAGGAAACTTTTCCATCACCCAACTTACAACACCAGATAGTCCCAAAAAAAAGATGACTAAACCCGCAACCAAGAAAGCGCCTACAGCTTGGCTGAATGACATATGATCTAGGGCCGAAATTAGCAATGCCGCTCCAGGCATTGTCCAGGCAATTGCTATTGGTTGACGGTACGCAAGACTCAAAAGAACTGTAAAAACCCCACCTATAAAAAAGGCTGCGAACACCCAGGAATTAACAATCGTGTTTTGGAGGCCAGCCGAATTTGCTACGGCCAGTATTATAGCAAGCGGTCCAGTTGCAGCAAAAATTGCTGCCACCAGACCATTCGTCATACTATTGTAATCGAGTGCTCGCCGACCACGAGGCTGTAACTCCCCAACTTTCTCGGGCGGCTCTAAGATAAATTTCAATGACGCCAACCAAACAGGGCACTAATACTCTTTTGGAAGCTAAAATAAACCCTCAATATTTCCCTCTTCATTCAGAGTTATTTTTGTTGCTGCCGGCACCCTTGGAAGACCCGGCATTGTCATTATCTCACCCGCGATTGCCACTATAAATTCTGCACCATTTGACAATCT
>DEBE01000220.1:1773-2897 GCA_002348425.1 Alphaproteobacteria bacterium UBA2964
TATTGTGTTTTGGCTATGCAAATTGGCAAATGGCCAAGCCCCATATTCTCCCAATCAGCCAATTGATTTTTTACTTGTTGCGAGGCAGACACACTAGAGGCATGGTATATTTTACTTGCAATTGTTTCTATTTTTTCCATCAAAGGCATAGCATCGGGATAAATTGGTTTGAAGTTTGCTGTTCCACTATCCGCTAATTCTACAACCTTATGAGCCAAATCTTCCGCGCCTGCACCACCATCCGACCAGTGAGAACAGGGTATAGCTTCAACACCATGTTCAGCCAAAATATCTTTAACTGCTTCAACTTCTGCATCCGTGTCAGTGATAAATCGGTTCAGTGCTACAATTACAGGAAGCCCAAATTGTTGAGTATTGACCACATGTCTTTCTATATTAGAAACACCTTTGCGAACAGCTTCCACATTTTCTTTCCCTAAGTCCTCCCTAGCCACTCCACCGTGCATTTTTAGTGCTCGTATTGTACCGACAACAACCGCTGCAGCTGGCTGTAATCCAGCTTTGCGGCATTTAATATCAAAGAACTTTTCTGCACCCAAATCAGCTCCAAATCCTGCCTCAGTTACGACATAGTCAGCTAACTTCAAACCCACTTGTGTTGCCATAACAGAATTGCAACCATGAGCTATATTGGCGAATGGACCTCCATGAATAAAAGCCGGGTTGTTTTCCAAAGTTTGCACTAAATTTGGAGCCAATGCATCTTTCAATAAGACCGTCATTGCGCCATCCGCTTCTAGATCTCTCGCGTAGACCGGCTTTCTCTCTCTAGTATATCCAACAATAATATTTCCCAAACGCCTTTGCATATCCTCTAGGCTTGTTGCAAGGCAAAAAATCGCCATGATTTCAGATGCAACAACAATATCGAAACCATCCGATCTAGGGAAACCATTGGCCACACCTCCTAATGAGCCAACGATGGAGCGAAGCGCACGATCATTCATATCTACAGCCCTTCGCCACGCTATTCGACGTTCATCTAGTTGTAACGAGTTACCCCAATAGATGTGATTATCAATCATCGCTGCCAATAAATTATTAGCAGCACCAATTGCATGGAAATCACCGGTAAAATGCAGATTAATATCTTCCATCGGAAC
>DEBE01000237.1:0-1454 GCA_002348425.1 Alphaproteobacteria bacterium UBA2964
CCAGCGTCGCATGCGCCCGCACGGATTTGGGTAAGACAAGGCGAAAATGTCTCTACAATTTGCCAACGATCGACTGCTCCATCAAAATCACCAAGTGATTGGAACATCGGTGGGGCAGGCCTATCCATTATCCATCTTGTCATCCGCACTGCGTCACTTTCACGATCAGTCTTAATAGGAAATTCACTAATATCACTGGTCCCCAGTGTATTCAGATGTACGTAGGCTAAATGTGAAAGGTCTAAAAGGTTGTCTGTAATTAGTTGATAATTACATGCCAGTTTGAGATATTTACCCTTCACAATCTCCCATTCGGGGTGATCAAACCACCACCAATTGGGGATTAGGCTATCGTCTGCCAATTCTGGATCCCCCATCCAAATCCACAACCATTTCCAGCGTTCAACAACCGGATAGGTTTTAACCTTAGCGTTAGGAGGTATTTTTGCTTGGCCAGGAATTTTGACACATCGGCCCAGTGAATCAAATTCGAGCCCGTGATACCCACATTGCAAGTGATCACCGATAACCGCCCCCATCGAAAGAGGAAGGGCTCGGTGACAACAGCGATCCTCAAGGGCTACAGCTTCACCATCTTCCTTTCGAAATAAAACAACTGGTTCACAAAGCAATGTCCGAGCAAGAGGAGTTTGCGTCACCTCATGATCCCAAGCCGCTACATACCAACAGTTTTTGCGGAACATTGCCAATACTCCTTGCCCAAATGACCCGTGACTAGGATCCATACTAAAAAAATCAAAAAAATTTGCGGCGGAAAAAATTTTTCTTCAATTAACACTTTATCTTTTCATTAAAACCAAACCATACAATTATGTTCAATACCCAACAATTACCTCCCCCGAATTAGGGCTAATAACTTGGCCCGTAATCATTTCAGTTTCAGCTGAGGCGAGCCATGCTACGGCATAGGAGATATCCTTTGGTGTTGTCAAACGACCAAGGGGCATATTTTTGCCTCGTTCTTCAATCATTTCCGGTGTGTTACTACCTTGGGTCATGCCTGTCAAAATAAAGCCCGGGGCAACGGCGTTTACACGAATTTTTTCCGCAGCAAATTCTCGCGCCCAAGCTTTTGTAAATCCAGATAATGCTGCCTTAGCTGCGGCATAGTGTGAAGCAAAATCGCTACCTCCCATTGCATAGATAGAAGAAATCATAATGATACTGCCATATTTTCTCTCTTTCATTCCTCGAAGCACGGCCTGGGTCGCAAAGAAAGACGCCTTCACTTGAATATCAAACATTTGATCGTAAATTTTCTCATCAATATCTTCCATCATAAGCTTATTACCACTAACGCCAGCATTATTTACCAGAATGTCTATCTTGCCATGATCTACTTCCGCCGCCTTTATTTTACTGGTGAAATCCTTCACATCTAAAACATCTGCAATTAGCACTGAAGCTTTTTGGCCGTTGCCACGAACCATATC
>DEBE01000237.1:1845-3115 GCA_002348425.1 Alphaproteobacteria bacterium UBA2964
CGCTTGGACATAATATTTGCGTGGCTACGACCCATTCCACCACCTGAACCAGTAATTAGCGCCGTCTTCCCCTTTAAACTTAGTCCCATGTCTTTGCCTCCAATTCTTTCTCTTGTAATGTCCCTGCATATTGTAAACGTGATACCTTTCCAATTGAAATGGTAACCGCCGTAAAAAACATATTTGGGAGAAGAAAAATGGCAGTACAACCCGCCTCTGGTGTTGGTAAGTATAAACCGCAGGCCCCTAAATTACGAAGTTTCAATGATCAACGAGAAAAATTTTTCGTCGGACAAGACACTCCACGTGATTATCTTGAGCGCTGTCTAGAAGTCATTGAGGGGTGCAATGATGACGTTAAAGCCTGGGCCTATCTTAATACTGACAAGGCCCGACAAATGGCAGACCTGTCAACAAAACGCTATGCTGACGGTAAACCACTCTCATTGATTGACGGCATGCCCATAGGAATTAAGGACCTTATAGAAACCTTTGATATGCCGACGGAATATAATTGTGAACTGTTTAAAGGTAATCAACCCATTCGAGATGCTGCTTCAGTATATTTTCTACGTCAAGGCGGCGCCGTACTGCTCGGCAAGACTGTAACGGTCACACTTGGTGGTGGTGATCCTTCGATGACGCGGAATCCTTATGATTTACAGCGCACCCCCGGTGGTTCATCAAGTGGAACATGTGCGGCGGTTGGCGCAGGTATGATACCCGGCGGACTTGGAACCCATGCCAGAGGCTCCACTATCCGTCCTGCAAGTTTTTGTGGAAATTACGGTCTCAAAGCGACATTTGGAGCCTTGAATCGTCAGGGTGGATTTTCTGCAGCGGAGACTATGGACCACCTTGGTATTTTGGCTGGATCTATCGAAGATATGTGGATAATGGCAAGATACATCTCCAGTACTGCCGGCGGGGACCCGGGACATCCCGGTCTTTATGGTGGTTCTTTGCCCCCAATAGCGAAAAAACCGGAACGTCTAATAGTTTTAGAGACGGCTGGGTGGAATGAGACAGATGATGCCAGTAAAGAGGCTTTCAATTGTGCTGTGAGCAAGTTGTCTGATGCAGGTTGTGAAATTTATACTCGGAATGATGATCCGGCAATTGAAGCATACGAGACGGAAACTGCTCACTCGCCCGAACTTTGGAGACAACTTTATCGGTTTGAAATGCGCTTTCCGATGTATCAATACCTAGATTATGACTCGGATAAAATACCGCCTCGCTTAAAAGCAGGGATCCAAGAAGGAGCCGG
>DEBE01000104.1 GCA_002348425.1 Alphaproteobacteria bacterium UBA2964
TTGGCAGCCAGGGATACAAATTTTTAATATTTCAGGGTCATTTAAGGCTTCCCAAACCTTTTCTCTCGGTGCAGGAATCCGATATTCACCGGTCATATCCATCCATTACTCTCCGTTTGTAAAATTAAAAATACTAAGCACCTTTAAATCAGAACCTATTCTTTTGTTTTACTTGAGACAACCCTAATGGCGTTAAGTATCTAGTCTTGTTGGATTCTTCAGGTTGGAACCATTATCGCTTTCAGGCATAGTGTTATAACCATGTTAACCTAATTGGCATAACTATGACAGAACGAGTTGTTTATTTATGTGGAGATTTTGTCGCAGAAAGTAAAGCGACGATCTCAATTTTCGATCGAGGATTTACCTCCGGCGATGGTATATACGAAGCGACCCGAACATTTGGGCATAAGCTCTTTCGTCTGGAAGATCATGTTGAGCGCTTATTTAACTCTTTAAAATACGTGAGAATAGACTGTGGCCTCTCATTTGAAGAAATGTGCCATCTTTCCCTAGAGATAGTAAAACGTAATGTTTCACTTTTGGGCCAAGACGATGAGTATGCACTTTGGCACGTTATAAGTCGGGGAGTGAGGAGGCCGGGGACGACCCAAATGGGTAACCCAACAGTTGCAATTTTCGTTCAGCCTGTTGATTTTCTCAGATATGCTAGATCTTACCTAGAAGGAGTAAACCTGGTTACGCCGGCAACGCGACGAACACCTCCTGAATCCCTCGACCCAAAGGCAAAAATAACCAATAAAATGAACCATAATATTGCCCTACACGAGGCTCAACAAGTCGACCCATGCGCTATACCCTTGATGCTTGATACAGATGGAAATATTTCTGAGACTGATACAGCTAATATCTTTTTCATTTCAAAAGGTTGTCTTTTTACTCCGTCCTCTCGAACAGTATTAGGCGGCATAACCAGAAAAGTATTATTTGAAATAGCACAAAAGCGTGGGATTGAAGTTGTTGAGGGTGACTTTACTGCATTTGATTTGTATGTCGCGGATGAGGCTTTCATCTGCGGTACCAGCGGTTCAATCTCCCCTGTTAAGAAATTAAATGGCATTAGTATTGGAAAATCATTGCCAGGACCTATCACAATTCAACTTATGATAAGTTGGAATGAGTTAGTAGGAATTGACTGTGTTGAGCAGTCTCTCACTCATCTCAGTGATAATGAATCTAAAGAATTACTAAATGTTTGGAAGAACTTAAAGTCCAACGCCTGAATTTGTTATCTATATAAAGTAAATAAGTAAGAATAGAGCTAAAAATATAACGACTAAAAGTGCCATCAAACCGGTTAATCCTGTTCTTGCGAGCAGACCGCCCGGGCCATGATGTTTAAAAATTAATTTGAGTAATTGATTTAATAACGAGAGAAATGTATCCCGAATTAATCGGTCGATAAGGGTGATAAGCTTTCCAAAACCTGCAATTATCATTGGTAAAAGCCGTCTATATATCCAGTCAAAATCAAGATTGGTTGCTCTTATCATTGCAGGGTAAATTCCAGTTTTTACGAGAAGAAAGAACGCTAAAGCTGAAAAAAGCAGAAGTTGAATTTGTGTCACTACATGAGTGGCGGTGTAAGGTGAATAATCAAGCTGGTATGGCAATAACGCATAGAGAGGAGTTGGGTAAACACCGATTGCGATACATAGAAAAGCGACAATCCCCATGGCGATTAACATATTTCCTGGAGCTTCACTTGTCTTTAACCCAGGAGCCTTTTGAAAAAAGGTAAAATAGGGTATCTTCATTGCAGAATATTGAATGACTCCCGCCGATGCGAAAAGTAATACGAGCCACACCACCCAGTGACCTTGCTCCGCAACTGCAGTGATTATAAGCGACTTAGAAATAAATCCGATAAATAGAGGAAATGCAGAAATTGAGGCGCAACCAATTATACATAAGCCAGCTGTATATGGCATAGATTTAAATAAACCGCCGAGTTCGGTAGCTTTAATCGTTCCGACTTGATACAAGACTGCCCCCATCGACATAAACAGCAGGGCTTTATAAAGGATATGTGAAACGGCGTGGGCAGCTGTTCCGTTAAGTGCGAGTTCGGTACCAATACCAACCCCCACAATCATAAACCCCAATTGAATATTTAAGCTGTAGCAAAGGACCCGTCTTAAATTGTTTTCAATAATTGCGTAAAATATCGGGAAAGCAGTCATTACTGCTCCTATCCATATCAAAAGTTCAGTACCCGCAAAGCCTCTTGCTAGTGCATAGACAGCTAATTTCGTGGTAAATGCGGATAAGAATACTGTCCCAGTAACAGTAGCTTCAGGGTACGCATCTTGTAACCAATTGTGCAGAAGGGGAAAGGCGGCTTTGATGCCAAAAGCGATGAAAATAAGGATTGGCCCAAGGTCACTTAAATCCATACTTGTAAAATCTAACGAACCTGTTTTCTTGAATTGGAGTATTGCACCGGCAAGCAATAATACTCCTGAGCCTACTTGAATTATTAGATATCGCATCCCAGCCCTAAAAGAACGTTCTGTCTTACTCGACCAGATCAGAAAGACGGATGCTATTGCGGTACCTTCCCAGTAAACGAAAAGTGTGATCAGGTCACCAGCAAAAGCACCGCCAATGGCGGCGCCGGCATAGATTAATCCAGCCATTTGCTGGACCGGGTCTTTAACATGAAAGGCAAAAATTATGCTTACTGCAGCTGCAATATGAAAAATATAGCCAAATAGTAGGCTCAACTTATCAACCCTGACGGGCGCTAACGTGTAATCAAAAAAAATAAAGGAAAATAGGATACCTTCTGGCAGTATGAGAAGTCCCCAGAACCCCAAAATGGGCAATGCTAGCATATAGGCGTTTCGGAAGTACGAGGGGAGTATTGGAACAAACAAAGCCCCGAGAATAAGAATTAGGCCTGGCGGAAACTCAATCATCTTCCGCCTCGTTGTAATAATTCTCTTTTCGGCTCAAGATGTTTCGTAGGAAATTTGCAACCAGAACCATTACGGTACATCCTATCAGGGAATACCAACCGTACATTCCCGGAATCCAATCTTCAGCATCATAGTGAACGTGTTTATGATAGAATAAGTCAGCGACGACACTTAATATGCAGGCAAATCCCAGCAGCCAAATTATTTTGGCTTTTGTTTTATTTTTGTCTAGCCTCGTTTTATTTTCCTGGGGCTCCTGATTTTGTTCCATCTTTTCCTCTAATTCAGCCTTGGATACCGGCTACCGGAGCAAGCATTTTATAAATTTTGTCAGCATAAAAGAATAGCAAAATACAGCCGCCGCTTGTGATGGCCATGGCAAACAGGCAGAATGGCGGGGCTTCATGTATTTTTCCGATGTTTAGTCCATTCCAAAATCCAACTGGTTTATTCGTGTCGTGGTGTTCTGGTTTTTCGGGTGCAGAAAAGAAACCTCGGGCAACAACTGGCATCAAGTAGGCGATATTTAATAAGGAACTGAGCATGAAAATTAACATAAAAAATACCAAACCAGCTTCTGATGCTGATAACATCAGATACCATTTACTCCAGGAACCACCTAACGGAGGCAGACCAATTACACTTAAAGATCCAATGAAGAACGCGGTAAAGGTCAAGGGCATGATCCTGCCTAAACCCTTCATTTCAGAAATCTCAGTTTTGTGACTTGCAACCAGAATGGCGCCGGCACAAAAGAAAAGCGTTATTTTTCCGAAAGCGTGCATGGCGATATGCATACCACCACCGATAATACCGAGGCTATTCGCTAAAGCGGCACCCAAAATAATATAGGAAAGTTGGCTAACCGTTGAATAGGCGAGTCTTGCCTTTAGGTTATCCTTTGTGAGAGCAACACAAGATGCGACAATTACTGTAAAGGCCGCTATATACATCAACCAGTCATCTTGACCTATTCCGGCGAGTGTATCTGTACCAAAAATGTAAACGATAACTTTTAAAACAGTAAATACACCCGCTTTTACAACTGCTACTGCATGGAGTAGCGCGCTAACAGGGGTTGGTGCCACCATTGCTGCTGGAAGCCATCGGTGGATGGGCATCAGTGCTGCCTTACCGATACCATACATATATAAGAACAAAAGAATCCCTAAAATTGGGCCATCAGCTTTTTCTTTTAAAATACCACCCGGAGTAAAGTCGAGTGTTCCGGTGAGAAACCAAGTCCATACGATAGCTAATAATAAGAAGGCTACGGATGTCCCGATTAATAGTCCGAGATATGTCCGTCCCGCTTTAACAGCTTCCTTGGTCTCGGAATGGATAACAAGTGGATAAGTAGAAATAGTAAGTATCTCATAAAAAATAAAGAGGGTCAGCATGTTACCGGCAAAGCAAATTCCCATCGCACTGGAGATAGCAATGGCAAAACAGGCGTAAAATCGAGTTTGCTTAACCTCGTGGTGGGACCGCATGTAACCAATCGAATAAAATGTGGTTACGACCCATAATCCGGATGCCACCATAGCAAAAAGCATTCCTAGTGGTTCAACCTTAAACGCGATTGGAAGCCCCGGAATTATTTCCAAAAAAGTAAGAGTGGGTCTTCCTCCTGATGTTACCTCCGGAACCATGCCGAATACGATCAGCGCTAAACAACCTGAAATAGTTAGGGTGACAGTGTCACGTATATTAGGATAGCGGTCGTTAAGTAATATAAGGATCACGCCAAAAATCGGTAAACCTATCGCGAATGCAATTGCAGTAGAACCGGTCATTACCCACCCCCTAGCAATTGTCTAGCGGCTTGCTTTGCTACACCGACAGTTAGATCTGTGTTGATACCAAAATAAATACTAGAACCGATTAAGACCCAAGTTGGGATAAGCATTGAAGGGGGGGCATCTTCAATATGATTGTTGCCATCTGGAGAGGGTTTCAAATATGCGACTTCGACCACACGCCAGATATAAATTACCGCTAGGAGTGAGCTTAGCAAGATAAGCACCGCTGCCCACCACAAACCGCGATCCAGCGCTCCGATTATCAAATACCATTTACTGATGAAACCGGCAGTTAGAGGAACGCCAATAAGGCCTAATCCTCCAACCACAAAAGCGGCCATTGTAAGGGGCATACGTCTCCCTATGCCTGCCAATTTGTCTATATTGACTGAGGCAATTTTGTAAAACAAACAGCCCACCGCAAGAAACATACCGCCTTTTATAAGGGCATGATTAAATAGATGAATGATACCGGCCGCCAAACCATTAATATTTATAAAACTAATTCCTAAAATAACATAGCCGATTTGTGCAACAGAGCTATAGGCTAGCATTCGTTTTATGTTTGGTTGAAAAATAGCAACTACTGAAGCGACGAACATTGCTACTATTGATAATGCGAGTAGTACACTTTCGAGTGGTAGTACGCCAAATGAAATTTTGATATCAAAAATCGTAAAGAGGAAACGTAATAAGACATAGACTGCTACTTTAGTGGCAGTAGCTGCCAGGAAAGCACTTACCACAGAAGGGGCAAATGTATAGGCATTCGGTAACCAGAGGTGCAACGGAAATAATGCCAACTTCAGTGAGATACCAACGAACAGAAAACCAAATGCGGTTCCAATGGTTTTATTGATAGGGTTTTTGGAAAGTTTATTTGCCAGGTCGGCCATATTTAATGTGCCGGTTTCCGCATATAGAAGGCCGATGCCAATAACTATAAAGGTAGCTCCAATAGTACCTAAAATTAAGTATTGATAGGCGGCTTTTAATGCCCGACGATCTTTACCCATAGCAATTAGCACATATGAGGATAGGGATGAAATTTCGAGGAATACAAAGAGGTTGAAAGCATCCCCCGTAATGGTAACACCCAGGAGGCCGCAAAGGCATAACATATAGGAAGTGTAAAACATGTATACACGATTAACGCCAAACTCAGCTCTTACACTTTCTCGTGCATAAGGGGTTACGATAGCCCCGATTGCAGACACTATCAAAAGTACAAATGCATTGATTTCATCAATTCTGTACTCGATTCCTATTGGGGGTACCCAGTTTCCCATATGGTAGCTTATGACACCCGAAGTCATTACTTGTTGTAGTAATAACCAGGAGATTGCCAAGCAAGACCAGGAGCCGAATAAAGCTACACTCCAAGACCAGTCTCGATAGCGCACCAGCATACAGATCGGGGCGCAAAGAAGGGGTATTACAACTTGTAGGGCAGCAAGATGTTCTGTCACGGCTCTTCTTCCAGAGCTGCAATTTCATCATCCTCAATTGTTCCGTATGCTTCCTTTATTCTTATAACAAGCGCGAGCCCCAAAGCGGTAGTCGCGACACCGACGACGATGGCGGTCAGGATCAAAACGTGGGGCAAAGGGTTGGAATAAATTGTAAAATTTTCACCAATAATAGGAGCGGTGCCACCCTGAACCTTGCCGACAGTAATATATAAAATGAAGACCGAGGCCTGGAAAACATTCAAACCCACAATCTTTTTGATTAGATTTTCATGGGCAACGACAACGTAAAAACCTGCCATCATTAAAAATACTACAATCCAGTAGTTATACAATCCGAACAGGCTCATATTAATCAGAGCCCTTGGTATTACGGTGTCTCGCAAAGGTGAAAAAAACCATAATCATTACGGAGGCCACAGTCACACCAACACCCAGCTCCACCAGTAAAATCCCTAGGTGTTGACCATGGACTGGGTTCTGCGCCATTGCCGAATAATCAAGATATTTTCCTCCGACAAGAAGATTATAAACTCCGACACCGGCGAAAATCAGTACACCCAATGCAATTCCAAACCTTAGGATTCCTCTAGGTAATACTCTTCCTGCTTTTTGTAGTCCAAAGATCAATGCGTACAAAATGAAACCTGCAGCGAATATGACACCCGCCTGAAATCCTCCACCGGGACCAAAATCACCATGAAATTGGACATAAAGAGCAAACAATAAAATAAAGGGCATTAAAAGCTTTGCCACTACACGGAGAACAAGATAACTATACATCGTTGTCTTCTCTCCTTCGTCCAATAAACCGCCAATTACCGAGAAGTAATATTACCCCAACTCCCGCCGTAAATATTACGGTAACTTCCCCTAATGTATCGTAGCCGCGATAGCTTGCTAATACCGACGTTACCACATTTGGGATCCCTGTTTTTTCCGGCGCCTCTTTCAAATAAGTAGGTGCTACGTGTTTATGAGCCGGGGCATTCGGGTCACCGTATTTTGCAAGATCAAGAGTTCCATATATTAGAGCTCCACCTGTAATAAGTACGACCAATAAAGGGAACAGTTTTAGTCGAGTTGGTTTTTTTTCTTCAGATGTGGTCAAAGCGATTGTGCCAAGCCCAAGAACCGTGGAGATACCAGCGCCCACCGCCGCCTCTGTAAATGCAACATCGACAGCGTCAAGGATTACAAATATAGCGGCTGCCATTAGGCTGAATATGCTTGCG
>DEBE01000218.1 GCA_002348425.1 Alphaproteobacteria bacterium UBA2964
AGATTACATAAGCGCCTTTAAATTGATGGCAATCCCGGCAGTCGCTGCAACTGTAATGATTGGTACCATGCCCCATGTGGGTAATTACGTTCAAAGTACATTTTACGTCGTCTGGCTCGAACAATCGGGGATAACCGGCACCCTCATCGGGCTTTTAATCGCTATTTTCTCGGTTTCAGCGGCTTGTGGTTCGCTTTTGATGCCCAAAATTGCAAAATATTTTTCACCGTATTGGCTGTTCTTGGTAGTAGTTTGGGTATCAATAATAATGATTTGTCTTACTCCTTTAGTGGGTTCGAATTTCTTTATCGGTTCCATAATAACGCTTCTGTCTCCGCTTAGTTCTTTTGAGACTTTCAAAGAATTATCATCAATTGTTTTTGTTTTTACTGCTTTTGGGATTGTACTGGCTATCCGTGCAGTGTTTCATGGGATACAGCAACCGCTTGTAATTTCTTTGATTCTGACGACAACAAAATCAGACGAGCAGGGAAAGGCAATTGGTCTCAGGGCAACAGCTAATCGAATTACATCGATTGGGACGCCAATTGCAATGGGAGCTTTGGCAGACTGGCTTGGTCTACAGTACGCATTTTACACAATCGCGGTTATTGCGACCGTTATGATTTTCTTCATGGTCCTCTATATTTTACGACATCCCGAAATCGATCATTCATCAATTAGTCGTTAAAAAATAGAAATCTAAAGGATAAAACTAAATAGAATTTTTGGTATTTATTCGGTCGTGCTACTTTTAAGAATTTCTTTGGTTACGTTGCATGGTGCTTCATTTTGTCCCACAATAAGAAAAAAAGAGATTAATTTTTATTTAACAGGGGATATGAGATGGCGAAACCTGAAGCGTTTGAAAATCATTGTTGGGCGGACGTAATACCATCGGAGGATATGCAGACTTATTCTCCATATGCTAGGGAAACATTTATTGGTAAAAATCCTGCATTATTATGTATCGATTTATATAATCTAGTTTACAAAGGTGGTGCAGGGTTACCGCACGAGCTGGACGCAGAATTCCCAAATAGTTGCGGCATATATGCTCACAACGCAATTGAGCCAACTAAAAGATTGTTTTCCGCAACCCGTGCGGCAGGTTTACCAGTTTATTACGTTACAGCTCAATTTAACCCTCATAGGGTTAACTCCACAAAACGAGTGCACCTGAAAACAACAGCCGAAGATTGCGAGATTCATGATGCATTTACGCCAGAACCAGAGGATGTTGTCTTTCGAAAGGAGCGCCCGAGCGCGTTTTTTGGAACACCGTTGATAGCCCACCTTAACCAGAGAAGAATCGACAGCCTCATTATTTGTGGCGAAAGTACTTCAGGGTGCGTGCGCGCAAGTGTACTGGAGGCGCACATGTATGGTTTGCACGTATCAGTCGTTGAAGAATGTGTATTTGACCGTTCAGAGATTATTCACAAGGTTAGTCTATTCGATATGCATCACAAATATGCTGATGTAATGAAGCTTGAAGAGGTAATTACGCATCTAGAAAACATACCAACCCAAAGTGCAGTCGAGGTTGCTTAAGAAACGATTTATTTTCCTTTGAAGGTTGGATCCCTTTTTTCTAGCATGCTAGTGACAGCCTCAAGGTGATCATCGGTAGAGTGACAAATAGCTTGAATTGATGCGCAATTATCAAGGAAGTCGGGTAGGCTAGCGCCTAAAGACTGTCGAAAAAGTGTTTTTAGCATCCGAGCGGTGATTGGTGGACGTGAGGCTATCGTGTTTGCGAGCTCTAAAGTGCGGTCCATTAGTTCTTCTGGTTGCACGCATTCCAAAGCTAAACCTATTTCGGCTGCCTCTTTGCCGTTGACGATCCTGCCGGTAAAAGTTAACTCTGCCGCTCGCTGAAGCCCTACTCTTCTTGGTAGGATCCAAGCTCCGCCGTCCCCTGGAATAATACCAACATTGATAAATGTTTCTCCAAATTTTGCCGCTGTAGAACAAATTGTGATGTCGCAGTATAAAGCTAAGTCACACCCAGCTCCAATAGCAGGGCCCTGCACCGCAGAAATTGACGGAATATCTAAAGCGTATAGAGCCTTGGGAATCCGTTGTATACCTTCGATATAACCTCGTCGTACACCGGCCGTTCCACCTCCGAATATTCCTTTTTTATCTTTCATATCTTTAATATTTCCACCCGCAGAGAAGGCCGTCCCTTCAGCAGACATAACGAAGACCCTTACATCAGGGTGAATTTGTACTTTAGATATCACGTCTAAAATTTCATCGGTGAAGGCGCGCTCAGAGTAAGCGTTACGAATATCGTGGCGTGCCAATATCATGTGTGCGACGCCGCGTTCTATATTAAATTTGATATTCTTATAAACTTCACCGGGCATAATATTCTCCTGAAAACAATATTTCTGATAGTGGAGTTATTCAGTGCTATTGGTCAAGTAAAGCTGTATCTAGTTGCAGGAAATAAAAACAGAAATACTTACTCTGTTAATTAAACGAAAATTATAAAGGGATAATCAAAAGTAAAATGGCCATGATTTTAAAAACCTTAATTGAAGGTAATGAACTCCTGACGAAAGAGCAGATGTATACTGTCGATGCAGCGGCTATAAAAAATGGTATCTCTGGGAGTACGTTGATGGAGAATGCAGGACGTGCGGTTGTTGTGGAGATAACTAAGAGATTTAAGTGCCAACCAATAACAATATTTTGTGGCACTGGAAATAATGGTGGAGATGGTTTTGTTATTGCCCGCCTTCTGAAGGAAAGAGGATGGCCGACTAGACTCATTTTACTAGGAGAGTTGGGTTCCCTGTCCGACGATGCATCTGAAAAGGCAAAGCATTGGTCCGGAGAGGTCGAACATTTTAATGCTGATTGTTTCGATAATAGTAAACTTGTAATTGATGCCATGTTTGGCATCGGCTTAAAACGGGGAATTAGTGGTGATGCCGCAAGAATTATTGAAGAAATAAACAAACGAAAATTGAACTGTGTTGCCGTAGACATTCCTAGCGGAGTTGATAGTAATACAGGGGAAGTATTGGGTGTCGCCCCACGTTGTGATCTGACGGTTACTTTTTTTAGAAAGAAGCCTGGTCATTTACTTAATCCTGGACGAGACTTATCTGGGGAGATATCAATAGCTGATATTGGTATCGATACAGCGTTTTTAAAAACAGTTAAAACAACTATTTTTGAAAATAGTCCCAAACATTGGTTGAAAGAATTACCTCATCCAGTTTCTGATGATCATAAATTTAAAAGGGGTAGCACTCTTATCGTCGGTGGACCATCCATGACTGGAGCGTCCAGACTAGCGGCTAAGTCCGCGGCCCGAATTGGCAGCGGCCTCGTAACAATTACTGCACCCTCAGAGGCATTGGCTTTGTACGCAAGTGACGATCCGTCATTTATAATTAAGCCATACAAAAACTGTAATGAGATTTTTGATTTATTTGAAGATGAACGCTTCACTTCAATATTAATTGGCCCCGGTTGCGGAGTGAATCAAACTACTAAGGACCTTGTGCAAAAAGCTTTGAGTCAAGAAAAACCTGTCGTTTTGGATGCGGATGCCCTGACTGTTTTTAAAGATTATCGAGCCGATCTTATCGGCGCGGAAAAATCGTGTACACTTGTTCTTACACCCCATGAAGGAGAGTTTTCAAGGCTATTTAAATATACAGGTGATAAAGTCGTAAGATGCCGGACGGCAGCAGAGGAGTCTGATGCTGTAATTTTATTAAAGGGCTATGACACTGTTATCGCTGATCCAAATGCCGTAACAATCATTAACAACAATGCGCCTGCTAACTTGGCGACAGCCGGAGCGGGGGATGTCTTATCTGGTCTTATTACGGGTTTGTTGGCGCAAGGCATGGATCCATTTCTTTCCACTGCTTCCGCAGCTTGGGTACATGGAAAAGCAGCGGCAGGTTTTGGCATGGGATTAATTGCAAGTGACATTCCTGAATTGATTCCCAATGTTTTAATGGAGTTATATGAAGGAACTTAAGTTTATTGATAAAAACTTTAAGACCTTAACGTTAAAATTATAATTACTTTTTGTTAATTCTGTTTGTGCTTAGGGAGATATTGGGTGAAAGTAAAGATTGATGTGTCAGAACAACAGGATTCAAAATTAAAGTCTCACTTTTTATTATTGATAACTATGCTATAAGGCACGCCGCAGCCGAAATTGTGTTAACATATTCTTGGTTTTTAGCGGGCGTGGTGAAATTGGTAGACACGCCAGATTTAGGATCTGGTGGCGCAAGCCGTGGGGGTTCAAGTCCCTCCGCCCGCACCATAAAATTTTTAACGGGGTTTTACCGTTGGGTTATGTCTTGTAAGACAGAATTAATTTAAAGAAGAAGTGTGTAAGGAATTCAATGGAAGTAATAGAAACAAGTTCTGAAGGTCTCAATCGGGAATTTACGGTGACAGTTCCTGCAGACGACTTAGAAAACAAGCTCGTTTTACGTCTGGACGAGATAGGCACTACAGCGACCATACCGGGGTTTAGGCCCGGTAAGGTGCCCGCTACCATTTTGCGAAAAAGATTTGGCGAGGCTGTCCGTGGTGAAGTTCTAGAGAAGACAATAAATGAAAGTTGGCAAAAAGCTCTTGAAGATAGGGGAATTCGACCCGCCGCTGAACCAAAGGTTGAGATTGTAACGTTTAAAGAGGGTGTAGATTTAGAATACAAACTTAACGTTGAGTTGTTACCTGAAATTGAACTAATTGATTTTTCTACCCTAGAACTTGAGCGTAAGATCGTAAAATTTTCTGATGACGAGGTTGACAAGTCACTCCAACGTTTGGCCGAAAACCGAAAAAACTTCGAAGCAATTAGCGGAAAGCGTTCCTCAAAAGAAGGCGATCAAGTTGTCATTGATTTTACTGGGACAGTGGATGGTGAGGAGTTTGCTGGTGGATCTATGACGGATTTTGAACTTGAGTTAGGTGGTGGAGGATTTCTACCTGGGTTTGAAGATCAAATTGCAGGTATGAAAGCAGGCGCAAAAAAAGAGATTAAAGTCTCAATGCCAGAGGATCATCCCAACGACCAGTTAAAAGGTAAAGAGCTCTTGTTTGATGTTTCTTTGAAGGAGGTCAGGGAAGCAAAACCTGTATTGATAGACGATGAATTGGCTAAGGCTAATGGACTAGACAGTATTGAAGCCTTAAAAGATGCGGTTAAAGAAGAATTGAGAAAAGAATATAATCAGTTAACTCGGGCTCACCTCAAGCGTAGTTTATTAGATAAACTTTCAGATGCTCACAATTTTGAGGTACCTGACTCAATACTTTCTAGGGAGTTTGAAGCAATCTGGAAGCAAATAACTGATGCAAAGGAAAGAGATACGCTTGATGAAGATGACAAAGGGAAAAGTGAAGAGGAGCTGAAAGATCAATACAAAGAAATTGCCGCTCGCAGGGTAAGGCTTGGTTTGTTGATTTCTGAAGTAGGTCAAAAAAATAATGTTACGGTAACCCAAGATGATTTAAATAAGGCAATGCAGGCTGAAGCTTCTCGTTTGCCGGGTCATGAAGCAAGGGTATTTGAATATTATCAGAATAATCCCGAAGCAATGCAGCAACTGCAGGGACCAATTTTCGAAGATAAGGTTGTAGATTTTATAGTTGAGCTATCTAAAGTTACGGATATTGAAACAACCATAGAAGAACTCACTAAGGAACCAGATGAGCCAAATAAAAATGACAGTAAGGCAAAAAAGTCGTCTAAGAAAAAATCCAAAACCAAGACTTCAAAGAGCCCTCGATCTAAGGCGGCGAATAAAAAGTGAGAATGATAGAAGAGTTTAAAATGGATGACCCTAAAATGAATGCGCTAGTCCCAATGGTTGTAGAACAA
>DEBE01000097.1 GCA_002348425.1 Alphaproteobacteria bacterium UBA2964
CGGATCCAAAATGACCCGGCGCTTGGCTATAAGAAACCCTTTCTTTGTTATTCTCAAACCATATTCATACCGCCCGACATAAAGCCTCAGCAAGGCGTTTCGTCGATATCTATATACAGAAAAATTGGCAGAAACGGACAAATTATTTCCTTCACATTCTGTTATCCGGACATTTGCAATCATCCGACGCGTTCGGCTACGAGGGGATTCGGCATGCGCTTCGGTATCGCACAAACGTTTAACGCGAGCCTTCACTCTGATAAAATCATCCGCAATCAAAAACAAGGCGTCTCGAGCCGAGCTGTCAGGCGCATCATTGGAAGGGATTTCATACACCGCGTCTTGTGTAAGAAGTCTAAGCCACTCTTCCAATTTCCATTGATCCAACAGAGCCGCTTCATGATAAAGAAAATCTTCGACCTTATTTCGGGTAATTTTTTCTTCATTCATCAATTATCTTCCATCATTTCATTCCATTGACGCCAGAACGCACGCAGGTGCTCCTCATCAGTATTCAGTTGTTCACCTTCTTTGTTAAGCCCGCGTGTCATTTCTGACCACTCAGTTTCACGCCAAGTTGCAAGGCCTGCCTGTACCGCCTCTAAAGCCTCTACATCGTCAGGTGTCGCAAAACCCCCGGGCCCATAGAATGTCAGGAAACTATCAAGACGACGGGCTCGGGCTCGTTCTGACTCTTCCTTTGTTCCAAGCGCCCATGCTGTTACCTTCATATGGTCAACCGCTACCGGCCAAAAGGTTCGAATTGTCACTGATGAACCATCATTTATTACAAGATTGGGAAATACGACTAGATTACGGTTTGTATCCGCCACACGAGCCGCTCTTTCTTCTCCTAAACGTTCAACAAGCTCGTCCCTTATTTCTTCGATTTCCTGCTTGGCCTCTTCACCGTAGATAGAAATCCAACGAGCGACAGGCCGCCCTCGGAAATTTATATTGTCAATTACTGCGTGACCGTTACCCAGTCCTTTTCCGATACCTTTGGATGGTAGTAGAAGACCCTGACCCTTGGGAGGTTCAACCTGTACTCCAGAGTCCCGCATATAATCTAGCCATGTTTTGTGTGTGGTCAAAAGGTGGTAATCATCAAAACTGTTTTCAACTAAGAGTTTCCAATTTGCTCGGATATCATACTCTTGTGTGCCCTTTATTACCTGCATATTTCCGCTAGGAGACTGATCAACAACAAGGTTGATATACTCAGTTGCGTCTGCAAGGTACTCCTCAAGATTTCTAATATCAGGATTAAAACTTATGAACCAAAATCCACGATATGATTCTACATGGGGAGGTTCGGCAAGAGAAAAATTTGATTTATCAAACCCTGGTGGATAGGATTCCTCTCCCGGGACACCAACCAACTCCCCATTCTGGTTATAGCTCCAACCATGATAGAAACAGTTATACCTTTTGGTATTACCGCATGACTCGCGACAAACCATTGCCGCTCGATGACGACATGCATTTAAAAAAACACGGACACCACCGCTGCTATCACGACAAAATATAATTGGGCGGCCACAAACTGTTCTCGTTTGGTAGTCACCAGGCTCTATTATCTCGGACTCATGGCCGCAATAAATCCACGACCTATCAAAAATTTGAGTTTGTTCTCGTTCCAAAATTACGGGATCCGCAAGTGTCCTGCGATTAAGCCGAAATACCATTTGGTCTGGCTGATCAATGATAAAGGGAGATTCAGTCAAAATAATACACCAAATTTTTTATTGTGGTGCCTTATATTGCAATAGAAAATTGTGGAAATAAACACTTACTATCAATGAGAGACAGCTTCATATTCGCGACGCGTCTCCATAATTTCTAACAAGTTTCCTCCTGGATCACGAATAAAAAACCTATCCTGATGGAAATTGCGATCTTTTGAATAGGAAGCCTCAGCTTCAATAATTTGAATTTTTGCGCTTTCAAATTTCAAACGGGCCTCTTTCAAATTATTGACCTGAAATGCAAGGTGATTCCTAAGGGTATTTTTAAAATCTAGGTCTTTCGAGCTTTTACCTCGAGCAATACCAACATGCAGCTCATACCAAGGACTTTCAGAAATACAAAAATGGCCGCCGGATGGTCCAAGACTATCCGGTTTCTTCAGCTGTTTAAAACCAATGAGATCTCTATAGAACTCGATGGCTTCTCGTTCTCGATCAGGGGGAACTTGAACGTTAAGGTGATCAACACGCACCAAAATTTGCATAATCGAAACTCCTCCAATTTTTAAATGATAAAACCTTAAAGCTAGGACTTACAACCTTTTAACGTAAACTCGGAATGGTTTGCTTATAAGTAAACCACATGCCAAAGTTGGCAAATGACAGACGACAATGCAAATTTGACAAAACAAATAGGTTTTAATCAACGGGGTCCAAGGGACCTTCGGGAATGGATGGATATTGTTGAGGCAGATGGTGAATTACATCGAATTACCGTGCCCATCAATGCAGAAGAAGAATTGGCTGCAACAACCTATATGGTTGCCAGGGATGAAAATGCTCCTGCGTTGCTTTTTGAAAATATAGAGGGTGATACATCTGGGACAAGAATTCTTAGTAACATGCTTGGTGCCAGCAATCGTCGCTTCGCACTCGCCGTTGGATTGGACCCCAATCTTTCAACCCGTGAATTAATTCTGTCAACGCGGGAAATTAGTCAGCGTAGAATAGAACCTGTAAGTGTCCCAGCTGATACTTCTCCTGTAAATGAAGTCGTTCTCACAGGCGACGATATAGACCTAACAAAATTACCTGTACCACAATTTTGGCCTCGTGATGGCGGAAAGTATATTGGGACAGGGGACATTACCTTCACCAAAAATCCTGAATCTGGCCGTATAAATATTGGATGTTACCGACAAATGCTGCATGGCCCACGCCGTGTGGGCATGTATTGCTCACCGGGCAAACATGGTCTCCTCGACCGAGAAGCTTGGTGGAAACGTGGTGAAGATTGTGAAGTAGTCGTGGCCTACGGTATTGACCCGATACCCTTTATGGTGGCCGCTCAGGCCTACAGTAGAGAAACTTCTGAACTTGATATAATCGGCGGTTTACTTGGTGCACCATTGGAGCTTACAGAAGGAATTTCTACATCCCTACCAATACCCGCACGGGCTGAGATCGTAATAGAGGGTACGGTATCCAAGGGCGATCTGGAAATGGAAGGACCACTTGGAGAATTCACCGGATATTATGGTCGACCAGAGGAACCGCAACCGGTCATCAATGTTACAGCCTTGCATATGAGAAAAAACCCGATCATGACAGCTGCACTGATGGCAGACTATCCAGCTTGTGAAATTGGCGCCTATTACGCAATCCAACGGTCAGCGGCAATTTGGGACGATCTCGAACGTTTTGGTATCCCCGGTATAGAAAGTGTATATTGTCACCCAGCAGCAGCATCAAGCTGGGGAATGACAGTGGTATCAATCAAACAACAGTATGCCGGACACATAGCCCAGACGCTATCCTCTACTGCACAATGCCCGGCGGGTGCATACTTTACCAAATGGGTTATCGCCGTTGATGATGATGTAGACCCAACAGACATCAACCAAGTTTTGTGGGCCCTTAGCACCCGAGCCAATCCGGTTGATGATATTGATTTACAACGGAAGACATGGTCAACCGGCTTGGATACCAGTCAATTTCCTCCAGAAGTAAGGCCTTATGGCTCCAAGGCATTAATCGACGCCTGCAAACCCCATATGCATTTGAAGGACTTTCCAGTCCGCACGATGGTTAGGAAAAAAGTCTACGATAGAGTTTCTCAACGTTGGGAAGAAATGCAACTGCCCGGTACTCCGCCAGACTTAGCATCACTTGATGAAATCCAGAATTGAGAGTCTTTTTATTTAAACCTGATAGATATAAAAAAGTGCACGATTGCATACAAATTTAATTAGTCTAATAAAACGTAACCCTCGCGAATATCTTCGTCACGGCTTTTTAGATCTCTATCCGAAGGATCTCCGTAGCCTCCGCCACCTGCAGCTTCTATCATCATAGTGTCCCCCGCTTTCAAATTTATACTGGTGGTGATGGGCATTTCTTTCTCATCGGTTTTACCGGGATTGATCAAAAAACGACTGGGACGACCGGCCTGTCCTCCTGCGACCCCGCGGGGTGCTCGAACGGCTCTATCCCCGCGAAATATAACGAAACCCGGCTGTAAAAGTTCATACTCTCTTCTCAAGGCTAGACCTCCTCTATACTGACCTTCACCGCCGGAGTTAGGAATCAACTCAAACTTTGTGACCCTGCAAGGAAATTCAGACTCTACAATTTCTATTGGCGTCACGTAAATATTTGAGAGATGGACGGTTGTACCGGAGGCACCATCTTGGGATGAAGAACCACCGTAAGCTGACCCATAAATTTCATACTGATTTCCACGTGGTTTCCTCGGCCCTTCGCCCCAATCTATGGTCAGTCCACCGCCACTCCCACCACTATATGCAGCAGCGCGCTTTGTTGAGAAAGGTCCAAATGCCTCGAGCAACATATCGATAACAGTCATACAGGTCTTCATGTATGAGCTGCACGGAGCAGGGGGTATTGGGCTCACAACTGTTCCTCTTTTCAATTTTATGGACACCGCTTCCCTCACAGCATCACTATAAATTAGGTTAGGATTTACCATCCCTATCAAAACTTGGTAACAACAGGCTTCTACAAGGGCACGACGAATATTAACCGGCCCCTTTCCTTGAGGGTCGCTTTGAGAAAAATCAAATTCAACTTCACCATTCTTTATAGTTATTTGGACGTGCATCCGGATTGGTTTGTCTCGATCGATGCCATCGCTATCAAGGTAAGATACCGCCTCCTGTACCCCATCCGGCAGATTAAACAGAGCCTCACGAAATTCGACACCGGCCGCCTCAATCATCAGATTTAGTGTACCTCTCAAAGTCTCAACACCGAGTTCAGAACAGATTTTACTCAACCTGTCACGTCCAATAAAACAGGCAGCTACTTGGCCACGCAAGTCACCTAATGTTAATTCCGGTTGCCTACTATTTGCCGCAATCAATCTTTCAATTGCCTTGTCATAAACGCCCGCCCGATAAAGCCTGGTAGGGGGATAGAGAATACCTTCCTGAAAAAGCTCGGTAGCCTGCCCCCATGTAGATCC
>DEBE01000234.1 GCA_002348425.1 Alphaproteobacteria bacterium UBA2964
ACTGCAACCCTATCACTAACATGCTCAACAACTCGTAGGTCATGTGAGATAAAAAAATAAGTGAGGTCATACTCATCCTGCAAGTCCTGCAGCAGATTTAGAATTTGTGCCTGAATTGAAACATCTAGAGCAGATACAGCTTCATCTGCAACAATAAACTTGGCATTAAGCGCAAGAGCCCGCGCAACCCCTATTCTCTGACGCTGCCCGCCAGAAAACTCATGCGGATAGCGATCATATTGCTCTTCACGTAGCCCAACTTTCTCGAGTAATCCCATTACTCGATCTTTAAGTTCGGAACCAGTTGCGAGACCATGAATTTGCAAACCCTCGCCAATAATTTCTCCAACCCTCATACGAGGGTTTAAGGAAGCATATGGGTCCTGAAAAATTATTTGCATTTTGCGCCGCATTTCTCTCATGCGTTCAAAATTCATTTTTGTGATTTCCTCATCTTCAAAGATAATTTCACCCGAAGTTGGTTCAATCAATCTTAGCAGGCATCTCCCAAGGGTTGATTTACCACAACCCGACTCACCTACTAAACCCAAGGTTTCGCCATCCTCAACTGACAGTGAAACACCATCCACTGCCTTTACATCCCCTGCTTTGCGGCCAAAAAAGCCTGCAGAAATGGGGAAATGCTTTACTAAATTATTTATTTCAAGAAGTGCCATTCAAAATCTCCCTAAGCTGCTCTCGCGGTCTCCGGAACCTTCAGGCAAGACACCCAATGACCCGGTTCGATTTCAATGAGGCTAGGCTGGGTTAAGCCACAGCCGTCATCCGCCAGCGAGCACCTATCTCGAAATCTACAGCCAGAAGGCCAATGTAAGGGACTCGGCACAATTCCCGGTATTGCTTCCAAACGTTTTTTCGTTTTGTCAGTTACACCCGGTACGGAGTTCATAAGGCCAATGGTATATGGATGCGAAGGGCGGGAAAATATGATTTCAGGTTTGGCACGTTCTACTATCTTTCCTGCATACATCACGGCAACTTCATCTGCCTGTTCTGCAACCACACCAAGGTCATGTGTGATAAGTAGAACAGACATGCCAAGTTGTTCCTGCAACTCTTTAATTAACTCAAGGATTTGGGCCTGAATAGTAACGTCAAGCGCTGTAGTTGGCTCATCCGCCATCAGAAGACTGGGGTTACAGCTCAATGCCATCGCTATCATGACCCTCTGACGCATGCCACCACTCAGCTGGTGAGGAAACTCGTCTATCCGCTTGTGAGGCTCTGCTATCTTAACCAATTGCAGCATCTCTATTGCGCGATCCCGCGCCTCTTTTTTAGTTGCACCCTGATGCAACCTGACGGACTCAGCAATTTGATTTCCAATGCTAAATACGGGATTAAGTGATGTCATTGGTTCCTGAAAAATCATCGAAATCTCATTCCCCCGGATCTCTCGCATTTGCGGATCTGAAAATTCAGCAAGATCCACTCCCCGATAAATGACCTCCCCACCAACCACCCTGCCGATACCCTTTGATAGAAGTTTCATTACCGAAAGTGCTGTTACGCTTTTTCCGCAGCCAGATTCGCCTACGAGCCCCATGGTTTTACCCTCTTCAATATCAAAGGTTACACCATCAACCGCACGAACTTCCCCATCGCTTGTAAAAAAGGAAGTCTGCAAATTCCTTATTTGTAATAATGCCGCCATGCCGATCCCTGTTATTGGTTAAAACCAACATCGATTTTTTTATACCAACGATTATTCCATCAAATGGTACCAGTTGTCACACCCTAGTCCTCAAATGTTATAGATGCCGTCCAAAATATTTTTAAAAATCGGCCCACGACACCTAAACCAAATAATGCTAAAATAACCGTATTTTGTAAAAAACAATATAAATTATAGGGTTTTCTGATGTCGAATAACTTAAACAGCAATGCCAACGATTTGCAATCTTATTGGATGCCCTTTACAGCCAATCGACAATTCAAGTCGTCACCTCGAATGTTAGTGAGCGCGAAAGGAATGTATTATAAAACCGGAGATGGTCGAGAAGTGTTAGATGGATCAGCCGGGATGTGGTGTGTCAATGCTGGACATGGTTCGGAACCAATCATCGCTGCAATCCGTGAACAAGCTGGGCAAATGGATTACGCAACCGCTTTTCAGATGGGACACCCAAAAGCATTTGAACTGGCAAACCGTTTAACATCGCTTCTTCCCAAGGACCTTGAACATGTATTTTTTGCAAATTCGGGCTCGGAAGCTGTTGATACTGCATTGAAGATTGCCCTGGCCTATCATCGCGCCTGCGGTGAGGGGTCCCGCACCAAATTCATTGGTCGAGAACGAGGCTATCACGGCGTTGGTTTTGGGGGTACTGCTATAGGTGGTATTCCCAATAACCGAAAACAATTCGGGAATATGTTAAGTGGGGTTGACCACTTACCACACACTCACAATATTAAAAAAAATGCATTTAGTAGAGGGCAGCCGAAATGGGGTGCACTACTTGCAGAAGATCTCGAGAGACTTGTAGCTCTCCATGACGCATCTAATATAGCTGCAGTAATTGTGGAACCGATGGCCGGATCTACGGGAGTTCTTGTTCCCCCGGTAAACTACCTTAACCGATTGAGAGATATTTGTGACCGTCATGGTATTTTATTGATTTTTGATGAAGTCATCACAGGGTTCGGACGCACCGGTGCCGCTTTTGGTGCAGAAAAATTTAGTGTTCAGCCTGACCTGATGACTATGGCTAAAGGCTTAACCAATGGGGCAGTTCCCATGTCAGCTGTCGCAACGACCGCCAAAATTTATAATGCGATGATGGATGGTCCCACAGACTTGATTGAGTTTTTTCACGGCTATACCTATTCGGCACACCCGCTAGCGTGCGCTGCAGCGATAGCAACGCTAAACGTTTATAAAAATGAAGGTCTGTTTGAACGCGCAGCCGAGCTAGAGCATTATTGGGAAGAGGCTGTTCACTCTCTAAAAGATTTAGAAAAAATTATTGATATTCGTAATATTGGCCTTGTGGCAGGGATAGAGCTTGCTCCATCAAAAAATAAAAACAACTCAATCGGGTACAATTGTTTCTTGCGATGTTTCGAAGAGGGTCTGCTTTTAAGGCAGACAGGTAACACTATGGCTTTGTCACCTCCATTGATAATCCAGAAAAATGAAATTGATCGCATTGTTGGTATTCTAAGAGATGTTATCGACCACCTTGAATAACTCAGTGGATCAGTCCTTCTATTGTTACAAACGATTAAATACGCAATTGCATCGAGCTCTTCATCAACAACCCCAATAAGACAGACCAAAAATAATAGTCAGCTACAATTTCGATCATTTTTAATAAAGAGGCGCTTGTTTTTCGCGAAGAGATAAATTTAATTTTTATCTAGAGCAGGATTGATTGAGCAAAATTTGCTGATCATATACATTATTGCTCTAAAATTATTATCTTTTTTATAAGGAAAAATAAAAAATAATATTGCAATGGAAAGTACCGCTAAAACCAAATCAAGAAACAATCTAGTAGCTCACGTAAAAGAGGATCGTCTGTGGTCTCGGCACGAAAAAATGTCTAAGTTTGGCGCTATTCCCAAAAATGGTGTAAACCGACAGGCATTATCTAGAGCTGACGTGGAAGCGCGCAAAGAATTAATAAGTTGGGCAAGGGTGCGGGGCTTCAATGTGGCCCAAGATAAAATTGGTAATCTCTTTATCCGACGACCGGGTTTGCATTCAAGTGCTAGTCCAGTCATGACAGGTAGCCATATGGATAGCCAACCTTGTGGCGGCCGATTTGATGGAATCTTTGGGGTTTTAGCAGGCTTGGAGGCACTTGAAGCAATGGAGGACACCGGGTTGAAAACTTCGAGACCTATCGATGTCGTCGCCTGGACTAATGAGGAAGGTAGCCGTTTTGATCCTGGGTGCATGGGATCAATGGTTTACACTGGTTCTGCGACGGTTAATGAGTTTGACGCAATAGAGGACGCAGATGGCATTTTATTTCGGGATGCTCTTTCAGAAACGTTGAAAAACACGCCAGTGGACAATACACGCGCGTTGTCGGAACCAGTTTTTGCATATTTAGAAGCTCACATAGAACAGGGCCCCATTCTAGAAAACACTGGAAATACGATTGGTGCCGTGAACGGTATTCAAGGATCTCAGCGCTTCCAAATAGAAATTACCGGAGAATCCGCTCATGCGGGCACAACTCCGATTGCTTCAAGACGTGATGCGCTTCAGTCTGCTATACGCTGTCTGACAGGATTAAATAGCGTGATGCAAGACCCTGAAGACAGATTGAGATATACAGTAGGGAAACT
>DEBE01000010.1 GCA_002348425.1 Alphaproteobacteria bacterium UBA2964
TTATTGGTTAATATTAACAGTGTAAATATAAGGAGTTAGATGAATGAAATTTGGGGTGGGGCAATCAGTAAGGAGAACTGAGGACCCCCGTTTTTTGACTGGACGCGGTACCTATGTAGACGACATCAAACTACCGCATATGGCACACGCCGCTATAGTTTATGCCCAAGTTCCCAATGCTATTATAACTGGTATTGATACAAGATATGCGGAGGAAGCACCTGGTGTGATTGCTGTTTTAACCGGTGTGGATGCGAGGGAAGACGGCATTGGTGGTATCCCGCCAAATTATTTACCCCAAATGATGGGATTAACGGAAGGTATCCGGACTCAACAGCCAATAATTAGTTTTGATATAGTTAGATTTTGTGGTGAACGTATCGCTCTCGTAATCGCGGAAACAGAAAAACAGGCACGCGATGCAGCGTCGTTGGTCGACGCAAAAATAAAATCCCGTGATGCCATACTGACTGCAGAGGCGGCAGTCTCCGAGGGTGCCCCTTTGATCCACGAGGGTGCGGCGAAAAACATAGCAACTGAAATACATTTTGGTGATCAACTAAAAAGTGCTCAAGCTTTTGAGAATGCCGCGTACATCGTTGAGGTAAAACTTAAAAATAACCGCTTGGCATGTGTCTCTATGGAACCACGCGGCGCGATCGGGGACTACAATGAAGCCGACGACCGCTATACCCTTTATACAAGCGGTCAGGGGCCACACATGACCCGGAGTTGTATTGCTCAGCATGTGTTAAATATTCCTGAGTCGAGACTGCGTGTCATTTCCAAGGATGTCGGAGGCGGGTTTGGTATGAAGGGAGCTACTTACCCTGAAGATGCCTTGGTTGTTTGGGCTTCAAAAAGGCTAGGAAGACCGGTAAAATGGATTAGCGACAGGTCGGAGGCCATGCTTACAGATAACCAAGGACGTGACCAAGTTCTTGAAGGATCTCTCGCGCTAGATAATGACGGCAAATTTATGGCACTTCGTTGGAGGGCCATGCAAAATGGCGGCGCTTATATTCCTGGGTCAGGATATATTCCAACCATTTTTTCTTTAAGGATCGCTGCATCGGTCTATAAAATTCCAGCAATTGATATCTCTAACTGCCACATTTTTACCAATACAACCCCGACTTCAGCCTATAGGGGCGCAGGAAGACCTGAAGGCATTTACGCAATAGAAAGACTAATAGACAAGGCTGCAATTGCAACTGGTATTGATCGTGTCGAATTGCGCAGAAGAAACATGATCACAGCGGATGCTCTACCCCATACCACTGATACAAATTTTATATATGATTCTGGTGACTTTATAGGGGTAATGGAAAAATGTTTGGAACTCGCAAACTGGAGTGGCTTTTCGGAGAGAAAGTTGGCAAGCGAGAACAAAGGCCTCAAGCGGGGCATTGGGATCTCTTACTATATCGATGACTGTGGAAATTTCAATGAACGTGCTGAAATCCGATTTGATCCTAGCGGATCCTGTACAATTTTTGCTGGAACTTTTAGTCATGGGCAAGGCCATGCAACGGTTTACGCGCAGATGGTTTCAGATTGGCTGGGTATTCCTTTCGAAACAATTCAACTTGAACAAGGAGATACAGCTAGTGTTGCGGCGGGTAGGGGCACGGTGGCGTCTCGGAGTATGGTTTTAGGCGGTAGCGCTATGCGGAGTGCCGCGGATTCTGTTATCGAGAGCGGTAAAAAGTTCGCTGCGCACCTCATGGAGACTGACGCAAATGATATTGAGTTCTTCGATGGTGTTTTCAGAATAGTGGGTACAGATCGTTCAATGACAATTACAGAAATTGCTAAAGCATCTTTTAAGCCTACTGGTATACCCTCAGAACTTGGCGTTGGCCTTGGAGGCGCCGGATCTTATAGCGCGGTTCAGCCAAGTTTTCCAAATGGCTGTCATATTTGCGAAGTCGACATTGATCCGGAAACAGGCACGCTGGTTCTGGATAAATATGTTGTCGTCGACGATATAGGTGTCGTTATTAACCCCATGCTTGCCGATGGACAAATCCATGGTGGCGTAGCGCAAGGTGTCGGTCAGGCTTTAACAGAGAATGTGCTATTCGACGAAAGTTCCGGTCAGTTGGTCACAGGGTCACTCATGGACTATGCGGTACCTTTTGCGGATACATTACCTTCCTTTGAAATGGCATTTCACGAAGTTCCGTGTCAGTCCAACCCCATCGGCGTTAAGGGTGCAGGAGAAGGCGGGACAGTGGGAGCTACGCCAGCAGTTATTAGTGCTATTTTGGATGCCCTAGGCCCATATGGTGTCACTGATATAGAAATGCCGGCAACTTCACAACGCATATGGGAAACAATTACAAAAGCTCGGATGGACTAATGCTTGCTAGTTCTGTACGTTTATAAACAAAAAAAAATCAAATGGGCAAAAAGCGGAGGCGATCGGCATAGTCCTAATGATGGGCATTAGCTAGCCAAATGCTATATTGTTTGATAACGATTTAGAGCTGTAATTTTATGTTTTTGAAGTCGCAGGGAGACAATAACAAGACATAATTTTCAAAATTTCACTACCAAAAATTGTAAAGG
>DEBE01000232.1 GCA_002348425.1 Alphaproteobacteria bacterium UBA2964
GACCCCTCTGCCATTGGTATCTTTATACGTGCTGTTGCCGTTTCGTGTACTTCACTTGTCACCCCTCTACTCTCACTACCTAAAAGGAGGTAGTCATCAGTTTTAAAGGAAAAGTCGCAGTATGTTCCGTTTCCAGAGGTAGTTAATAAAACAATCCTACGTCGGTTCTGGCTACAAAAATTTAAAAAATGGGTCCATGAGATATGACTCACTAAATCAACGTTATCTAAATAATCCATTCCAGATCTTTTGAGACGTTTGTCGTCTAAAATAAAACCGCACGGTTCAATAATATCCACACCCACGTTAAGGCAGGCGGCTGTGCGCAGAATGGTGCCAGTATTTTGGGGGATATCTGGTTGATATAATGCTAATCTCATTGCAAACAATCATGTAGTAAATATATTCTCAATTATATCAATAAGGGGGTTTAAAAGGAACTTACGAACGCTTTTTACTTATGCTGCGGCGTAAGGCCGCAGTGTTTGAATCTTTCTAGGAGTTAATTATAAAGAGTACCAAAAAAGCGACCGCGAACGATAAGCGGATACAATCGAGAGGGATAAGATGGTAACTTCTGCTGATCTAGCCGAGGACAGTACAGATAGCGCTGTAGAAAGTGAAACTAGAAGAGATTTTTTGATGCTTGCAACTGGTACTTTTGGTGCCTTTGGAGTTGCTGCAGCTGTTTGGCCACTCGTTGATCAAATGAACCCGGCTGCAGATACCCTTGCCGCATCAACGACAGAGGTTGATTTAGAACCCATTGAACCCGGACAGCGCTTAATCGTGAAATGGCGAGGTAAACCTGTATTTATAGTAAGAAGGACAAAGGCACAGATAGAGGAAGCGCGGTCAGTTAATGTAGCAGATTTAGTAGATCCCGAAACTGACGAGCAACGAGCAAAAAAAGCGGAGTGGCTTATTATTGTGGGGGTTTGCACTCATTTAGGTTGTATCCCTTCTGGTACGAAACAGGGGGAGATAAAAGGGGAATACGGCGGGTGGTTCTGTCCATGTCACGGATCGCATTACGATACTTCTGGTCGTATACGAAAGGGACCGGCTCCTAAGAATCTACCAGTTCCAGAGTATCAATTTCTTTCAGATAATGTTGTTAAGATCGGTTAGGAGTAGGCTAGATGAGTGATTCTAAGTTTAAAAATCCAATTATATCTTGGATCGACTATAGATTGCCGGTTTTTACATTTTTAGAGCATGAACTTCATGAATACCCTACTCCAAAAAACTTAAATTATTGGTGGAATTTTGGTTCTTTAGCCGGAATTATTCTAGTTATAATGATTGTTACAGGGATTATCTTAGCAATGCATTATACTCCGCATACCGCATTTGCCTTTGATTCTGTTGAGCGAATTATGAGGGATGTTAATTACGGTTGGTTGATCCGCTACATTCATATGAATGGCGCATCTGCATTCTTTATCGTCGTTTATATCCATATTTTTAGAGGACTCTATTTCGGTTCCTACAAATCTCCCCGTGAGATTTTATGGATACTTGGTGTAATTATTCTTCTTTGTATGATGGCGACAGCCTTTTTAGGGTATGTCCTTCCCTGGGGTCAGATGAGCTTCTGGGGAGCAACTGTTATTACCAACCTCTTCTCGGCAATCCCAGTGGTTGGAGACTCAATCGTCACTCTTTTGTGGGGAGGGTTTTCTGTTGATAATCCGACCCTTAACCGCTTTTTCAGTCTTCATTACCTATTACCATTTGTTCTTGTTGGAATTATTGTTTTGCATATTGTCGCTCTGCATCAGCATGGATCCAACAATCCAATAGGTATAAACACAAAGTCTCCTCAAGATACGGTTCCATTTCACCCATATTACACGATAAAAGATATGTTTGGATTAGGGGTCTTTCTTGTCTTATTTTTTGCTTTCGTATTTTTTGCTCCCAACTTTTTTGGTGAACCAGATAACTATATTGAAGCCAACCCGCTAGTTACTCCGCCTCACATTGTCCCAGAGTGGTATTTCTTGCCGTTTTACGCAATTTTACGTTCTTTTACAGCAGACGCATTGATTTATTTGCCCATATCCTGGTTGATGTCGGCTAAACTAGCCGGTGTCCTTGCGATGTTTGCATCAATCCTTGTTCTTTTTGTTTTGCCATGGCTCGATCACTCGCCTGTAAGGAGCGCACGCTTTAGGCCGCTATACAAACAGTTCTATTGGCTACTGATCATAGATTGCGTGATATTAGGAGTTTGTGGAGCTAAGCCTGCAGAAGCACCATGGACCTATATCGCACAGGCGGCTACCGCGTATTATTTCTTACATTTTCTAGTAATTATTCCACTTCTAGGATTCTTTGAAAAAACTCGTCCTTTGCCCACCAGTATTAGTGAGCCAGTCTTAAAGGGAGGGGGCGGTGTATCCGTCGTGTCGAGTGCTAAACCGATGGAGAAAGTGTAATGCGGAAAATTCTAATCGAAAGTGCGATTGTATTTTCTGTCATAGCCTTTTATTCATTTAATGCGAGTGCTGCGGGCGATTTTTTGAAGGCTCCTAAACAACAATGGTCTTTTTCTGGGATCTTTGGGACATTTGATAGGGGGGCTCTTCAGCGAGGTTTTCAGGTATATAGTGAGGTCTGTGCGGGATGTCATTCTGTTAGATTGTTATCCTATCGAAATTTATTGGAAATTGGTTTTACGGAAAAACAGGTAAAGAGAATTGCGGCATCTAAAGAGGTTTTGGATGGACCGAATGATGATGGAGA
>DEBE01000031.1:0-1068 GCA_002348425.1 Alphaproteobacteria bacterium UBA2964
AGCCGTTATAGCGGTGATTGGTGCTAAGAAATAGTGATAAGCGGCAGCCTTATTAGGCCCAAGTCGATCGATCCCATAGTTAAATAGTAATATGGCCACTAATGAAGGAAAAACTGTAACATAAATTATAGAAAACGAGGTCTCGATATTTAGAGGCATCGGTGTTCCCATATAAATCTCGAAAAATACAAAAGGTAGATGCAGTATTCCCCCTATGCCGCATAAAATTGTCAAAAAGACTGCCGGCTTTGGTTTCTCTTTCAAAGACTTATAAATTACAGTGTAACCGGCTAAACTTAATGCACTTAAAAGTAGGATCAAATCGCCTGTATTAAATTGAAAACGTGAAAGAAATCCTAAATCTGCTTTAGTAACAATCCACAAAACCCCTATTAGAGCCAGTATTAACCCTATGATTTGGGCTGCTCGGACACGCTCCAAGCCCATTGAAAATGAAATCAGAACAACTAAGACTGGTATTAGGGTCTGGATAATCGCTCCATTGACTGCAACCGTCCACTCCATCGCAAGGAAACTCGCTAATGCGCCGGAAATAGGCATCAGAAATGCAAGAAGTGAATAAATGAGAATATTTCGCTTGATTAGTGCCCATTCATTAATTACGCCTTGCCAGTTAAACAACAATAATAAAACTGCAGCGCCACCCCAGCGCCATAAAGATAATACCGTTGTCGGATATTGTTCATAGACACCACGAACAATTACAAAGTTTATTCCGAGAAAAACAACTGCAAAAAAGGAGGCTAGGTGAGGAAAAATTCGTTCCTTTTCAAATGTAATTTTCATCGAATGTTGTTTTTATCATTCCTTTATTGAAAATAGAAATTCGAATTTAATCATACTACCCCTAGTAACCTTAATAGTTTGTTGTTAGTTTTAGAAAAAATTTTTTAATCTTTTTTTGGGAGGAAATTAAATGTTAAGACGACTGACTTATATGTCGGGCCTTATTTCAGCATTAATGGTTGGATTTGTAGCGCACGCTACAGCAGAAAAAAGCCCAGCAGCATTTTATAAAGACAATGTGATTACCCTAATTTTAGGTGC
>DEBE01000031.1:1456-7668 GCA_002348425.1 Alphaproteobacteria bacterium UBA2964
CATATCCCGGGTAAACCTAATTTTATTTTACAGTTTATGCCCGGCGGTGGCGGCCAGAAAGCTGCTGGATATGTTTATAATGTAGCGCCAAGAAATGGTGCCCGACTTGCAAAACTGTCGAATATGTTACCCGCCTTCCAGCTTCTTCGTGGCAATGTCAAGTATGATGTATCAAAGCTGAATTACATCGGTCGCGCCGCATCGATGCAGTATGTCACGATGGTTTGGCATACAACCGGGGTAAAAAGTCTTAAAGACGCTGCGAAAGCAAAAAAACCTATAATTTTCGGCGCCAGCGGAGTAAGCCAATCAAATTACATAGTTCCAACGGTTATGGGAAAATTATTAGGACTAAATGTCAAAGTTGTAGCCGGGTATCCCGGTACAGCGGCGATCAATAAAGCTCTCGAGCAAGGGGAAGTAACAGGGCGCGCTGGAGCATGGTCTAGCTGGATTTCCAAAGCTGGGCACTGGATAAAAAGTGGACAGGTAGTCGCTATTGCTCAATCGGGATTGGAAAAGTCGGGGGATATTAAAAACGGTTACGGTCAAGCTACCCCGTTGCTTTTAGATCTAGCCAAAAATGATGATGAACGCGCAATTTTAAAGCTTTTTGCTTCAGATGCTGCGGTAGGAAGAAATTTTTCTATGCCGCCCGGTGTCCCGAAGGCAAGAGTGAAGGCGATGTGCCGCGCATTTGATGCAACGATGACTGATAAGGCGTTTTTAGCTGACGCCAAGAAACGCAAACTGATTATTGAGCCAAAACCTTGTGAATGGCTCTCGAAAACAGCAGCAGAGATCGTTGCCACACCAAAGCCATTGGTAAAAAAAGCCAGAGCGCTTCTAGGTTGGAAATAACAAAAATTGAATGCACAGGAGAGTTAAATTATGAAAATTATACCAATGAAAACTCTGGTCGCCTTGGTCGCCGTTATTATTTTGAATGTTGCAGGACATCCACAAAAGGCGTTTGCGGGCGATGTTGAGCTCGTTTTGGGAACTGGAAGTATAAAGGGAAAATTATTTGCGGCTGGTAATGCTATTTCCGCTTCGTCCGTTTTGTATGGCAAGGGCGTAAAGGTCTATAATTACGGCACTAAAGGTGGAAAAGACAATGTAAAAAGAGTAACCAAAAAGAAAAAATCCATTAGTTTAGGGATAGTTGCGACGAAGGACTTGTCTAAGGCCAAAGCTAAGCAGATCAAGAAACTGAGTGGGTTGATGTCATTGGGGACATTAAAAGGAAAACAAGTCCTCATGATCGTGCGTAACAAAGCTCCGAAAAAAGTTTCAAAAGCTGCCTATGCAGCGGCTATAGCCGAAGTTGTGCGTTTTATGCAAAGCAATAAGGCTAAAAAGCTAATAAAGAAAGAATGGAATGGCTATGCTCCCGGTTCAGGAGCTGACGCCTTCAAAAAGGCAGGAGTTAAAATTCATAAAGCGGCTGCAAAATAGCTTTTTAAACTTTAGTCACTTATGAGGGGCCGCGGTCTAACACTGCGGCCCTTTTCTATTTTCTAGGCTCTCTCATAGTGACAAATTCTTCAGCCGCTGTCGGATGAATCCCGACGGTTGCGTCAAACTGGCTCTTTGTAGCGCCTGCCTTAATGGCAACCGCCAAACCCTGTATAATCTCCCCCGCCTCGGATCCCACCATATGACAACCAACAACTCTATCGGAACTTTTATCGACCACGAGTTTCATTAAAGTAGTTTCATTACGGCCAGTTAAGGTATGCAGCATTGGCCTAAATTGAGAGACAAAAATTTCTACGTTATCGTATTTTGCCTTGGCCTGTTCTTCTGAAAGCCCGACGGTCCCAATATTTGGATGGCTGAATACGGCTGTAGGAATATCTGAATAATCTGTTACCCAATTCTGTCCATTAAAAAGGTTGGCTGATAAAATCATTGCCTCCGCAATTGCAACCGGGGTCAGCTGGAAACGGTCAATGACATCTCCCAGTGCATAAATATTATCTACCGAGGTTCTAAAATGATTATCAACAACAATTGAACCATCTTTTTTCATTTTTACACCCAGCTCTTCTAAACCAAGGCCCCGGGTATTCGGCACGCGACCAGTAGCGTACATCACCAAATCCGCGTCAAGGTTGGAGCCATCTTCCAACCTTACGGACATA
The DNA here is from genome assembly GCA_002348425.1 of Alphaproteobacteria bacterium UBA2964. The sequence goes on from DEBE01000031.1 coordinate 3,604, forward strand.
CTATCTTTTTCTCTTTCAATAGCTGTGATATTACTATTAAACCTTAAATCAATCCCCTGTTTTTTCATTTCTTCGGATAGATGAAATCGTAGATCCTGGTCAAAACCTCGTAAAAAAAGTTCTCCACGATAGAGCTGCGTAACATGAGCACCGTAACCATGAAATATACCTGAAAACTCCACAGCTATGTAGCCACCGCCCACGATAATTATTTTCTCAGGAAGCTCGTTTAGAAAAAAAGCTTCATTTGAAGTTATGGCATACTCGCTACCAGGAATATTGGGAACCGTTGGCCAACCTCCGGTTGCTATTAAGATTTTATCCGCAGTGATTTCCTTATTATTCACAATCACGGTGTGTCTGTCTTTAAGCGTCGCACGGGCCTCATGAATAGTGACGTCACTATTTTTAAGTAGGTTCCTATATATGCCGTTTAATCTTTCAATTTCTTTATTTTTATTTTCAATCAATCGTTGCCATACAAGTGAAGGGGCTCCCACATCCCAGCCATAACCAGCAGCGTCCTCGAAAGATTCAGAAAAATGAGATCCGTATGAAAATAATTTTTTCGGCACACATCCTACATTAACGCAGGTACCTCCAAGATAACGCTCCTCTGCAACAGCCACCCGCGCTCCATAACTTGCTGACATGCGTGCGCATCGAACGCCACCGGAACCAGCCCCTATAACATAAAGATCAAAGTCATATTCCGGCATTTACCATTACTTTCTCAGGGAATTCCTGCATGATTAGTTTCTTGTCGAACGATGTTTATCGATCAATACCACCCATAAGTGCATATTTGATCTCCACAAAATCATCGATACCGTACTTTGACCCTTCGCGGCCAATGCCGGATTCTTTTACTCCTCCAAATGGAGCAACCTCAGTTGAAATGATACCCTCATTTACGCCAACAATACCATATTCTAATGCTTCCATTACTCTCCAGATCCGTCCTATATCACGGCTGTAAAAGTAAGAGGCCAAACCAAACTCCGTGTCATTAGCATAGGCAATAACCTCCTCCTCGGTTTTAAATGGAAACAAGGGAGCAACCGGGCCAAAAGTCTCCTCCCGGGCTATTTTCATATCCTGACTGACATTCTTGATAATAGTGGGTTTAAAAAAGTTTCCTCCAAGGGAATGACGTTCCCCTCCAACAGCAACCACAGCACCCTTGTTTAACGCATCAGCAATATGCTCTTCGACCTTTTCAACAGCGGCAGCCTCAATAAGTGGCCCTTGATGAGTTTCTCCTTCCAACCCATTTCCTACTTTCATCTTGGACACTGCCTCGGATAATCTTTCGGCAAAGTCCTCATAGACCGCCTCCTGCACATAAATACGGTTGGCACAAACGCAAGTCTGCCCGGTGTTGCGAAATTTAGATGCCATCGCTCCTTGAACCGCGGCATCAAGGTCAGCATCATCGAAAACGATAAAAGGAGCATTTCCTCCCAATTCCATGGAAACTTTTTTAACCGTATTCGCACATTGTTTCATTAATACCTTGCCGATTTCCGTTGAGCCGGTGAAAGTCAACTTCCTTACAATAGGATTTTCGGCAATTTCTCCACCAATAGCACCCGCGCTCCCTGTCACGACATTAAAGACCCCTTTTGGTATTCCAGCTCTTTCAGCCAGTTCCGCCTGAGCGAGGGCCGAAAAAGGGGTCATTGATGCCGGTTTTAGAACCATGGTGCATCCTGCGGCCAGCGCTGGCCCGGATTTACGTGTAATCATAGCTGCTGGAAAGTTCCAAGGCGTAATTGCAGCAACCACGCCTATTGGCTCCTTAATGACGACTACACGTTTGTCAGGCGCAAACGTCGGGATAGTGTCCCCATAAAGTCGTTTGCCTTCCTCGGCAAACCATTCAATGAAGGACGCCGCATAAATAACTTCTCCCATGGATTCAGCCATCGGCTTCCCCTGCTCCGCTGTCATGAGAGTAGCTAGATCTTTCTGGTTCTCAAGCATAAGCTCGTACCATTTTCTTAAAATTACAGCGCGCTCTTTTGCGGTCTTGGCGCGCCAAGCTGGAAGTGCTTCGTTAGCGGCCTCTATGGCACGACGAGTTTCAGATGCCCCCATTTTAGGAACTGTGCCGAGAACTTCTCCCGTCGCCTTATTAATAACTTCCATCGTTTCTTGATTCTCAGCGGCGACCCATTCACCATTTATGTAACATTGCTCACTCACAAGCTTTGGATCATTTATTGGCATATTAAATTCGCGCGACATATTACTCTCCTTATTCGACGCCAAGATTTATCTTATCAAAATTCGAATAATCTTGGTTTAACGTTAAAATTAACCTATGACACTGCCAAATTCCTGCTAATTAAATTTTTATTTTTTCTAATCTGACAATTTTTCTTTTTCCAACTCAGTAACATGTAACCGTCCTCGGTAGTTAGCCCAAAGCCAGAATGTCAATGCTATCAATGCCCCGCCTGCCACTGTAAACTGCATACCAATCAATGACGCTACCCAACCAGCAACCAGAGCACCAAATGCCGGCATTCCCCAGTTCAGGAGAATAAAGAAACTCACGGCTCGTGCCCTCATCTCCTGATTTGAGGAATTCTGAATCAATGACTGCGCCGCAGTTCCGTTTACAAGCATCAGGAAACCTATGAGAAATAGGGGAAGAATTGCCATAAAAAGATTTTCTATAAAGGTAAAAACAAATAATACCAATGCGAGGAGGGCAAAGGAATGCGTACACAAGCGCGTCAAACCTTCAGTACGACCTCTACGAGCAAGCCAAAGGCAACTCAACATTGCTCCGCCACCTACTGTTGACAAAATTGTACCTAAAGCTTCTTCCGGAAGTCCAAATATCAAATCAGCATAGCCTGAAGCTAATTCCATAAAAGGACGGATAAAGAGACCAGTCATACCCAGAACAAACATAAGAAAACGAATCCCGGGGTTACGCCAGACATAAAGGGCACCATCCCACATATCACGTACAAGTTCTTTAGATATCTTGCCCTCCCCGCCTGCGCCCTTAGCAGGTAAAAAAAACACAACAACGTAGAGTTGAACGAACATGATAGTCGCTATAGCGAAAACTAAATCCGGAGTGATTACACCTTCCCTTACTAGAACTAGAAGTACCCCGCCAATGCCCGGGCCGATCAGGCGACACCCATTAAACGTGGCAGAGTTCAAAGCTACCGCAGATGAAAGTTCGTCGCGTCCTACCAACGCATTCACCAGAGCAAGACGAGGAGGAGTAGACATCGCCTCAGTAATCCCATGACAGATGGTTAGAGCTAAACATAAATAGATTGTCATCACATCTAAATAGAGCGAAATTGTAAAACCGACGCCAACAGCAATGTAACAAAGTTGCATTACCTTGATTACTCTTATGTATCCAACACGATCTGAAATGGCTCCAGAAAACACGGATAAGACGACCATTGGAAAGACGTCTGCAAATGCCATAATGCCCAGCCAAGTTGGGTCTTCCGTCAAATTCCATGTTAACCACAGAACAGAAGTCCGATAGATCCAACGGCCGATAGTTGAGATACCGTTCGAAATCCACCACAAACGAAAATGGGGGTTGGCAAGAGCCGGGCCGATGCCACCTAGGAGAGTTGAAATTTGCATTTTTGTCTTTAACTGTCCCGTTCGAATTGTTCCGCGAGTACTTTAAGTGTCTCGGCTGATGTCCTTTGAGGATCAATTTCGTCACGTCTCTGAGAGGCTAATGGTGAACCACTTAACATTTCGAAAAGATCAGCAGCTCCCTTATGAATATTAGGTGTTAGCCCGATTGAAGAAAATGTTTCAGAAACCTGTTCCATTTCTCCAACATACCTCTCAGATAGCGTGGGCAACCTGATTAAGGCCTCATCAAGCCTCTCGATATTAGCAGCTTGGCTCCTTGGCAAACGTTCGCGCAGGAATTCGGTAAACCCATAATGTTCTGCGGCGAGCATAACTGTAGCGTAGAGTGCGAAAGCTCCCTTATTATAAGCTCCATTACAAATCTTTATTGCCGAACCTTGACCTACATCCGGACCAATATATTTAATTTTT
>DEBE01000072.1 GCA_002348425.1 Alphaproteobacteria bacterium UBA2964
GGGTCGAGGGGTGGAATTTCAACATTTTTAGTCGATGCTGATACGCCAGGAGTGGAACTTGTTCGTTATCAGCAGATGATGATGGACGACCGACCTTGGGAAATAGCACTAGAAAATGTTAGGGTCCCTGTTGCTAATATGGTTGGCGAAGAAGGAGAAGGCTTTAAGTTCGGACAGACATGGATTACTGCGGGCAGAATTCGTCATGCGGCTAGGGGTATCGGGGTTGCGGAACGTTGCATGGAATTGGCAGGGTCTTATACCAACCAACGTGAGACATTTGGTAAAAAGCTCTCAGAAAGACAAGCAGTACAGTTTATGATGGTGGACAGCTGGATGGACACTCAAATGTTGCGGTTATTTGTCCATAATCTTGCTGCACGAGCTGATGCGGGCGAGGATATTCGGTATGAGTCATACATGGCTAAAGTTAAAGGAGACGAACATGCGTTTGCTGTCTGTGATCGGACTATGCAGGTTCATGGTGGCATGGGGTTGACGACAGATTTACCTATTGAAAAATTATGGCGTGATAGTCGTTCGATGGTTATTACCGAAGGGCCACCCGAGATACTGCGTATGGTCATAGCCAGAGCATTTTATAGAGAATATGGAAGCTAGAGATATAAATTAAAATAAACTTGAAAGGGTTAATCAATGAAAAGGATGAAGTGTGTAAAGGTTGAGAAGAAGGGCGGAATTAGCTGGGTTTGGTTGAACAGACCGGAAAAGCGCAATGCCATGAGTCCACAACTCCATAGTGAGATGGATGAAACACTCAGAGAGCTTGAAACAGACCCAGAAACCGCGGTGGTGGTTATAGCCGGCGCGGGCGGATATTTTAGTGCCGGTCAAGACCTCAAAGAATTTTTTCGGGAAAATGAAAAAAATCCCGCTGGCAGAAAATTGGCAGCGGAACAGGCAAACCGATGGCGTTGGGAACGGCTTTATAAGTATGATAAACCCACCATAGCAATGGTTGAAGGGTTTTGCGTTGGTGGTGCATTTATGCAGCTTTGTGCAACAGATTTTGCAATAGCGGCAGATGATACCGTTTTTTCTCTTTCTGAGGTTAATTGGGGAATTCTACCGGGTGCACTAGTGTCTAAAGTTGTTTCTGACACGATCATGCCCCGTAAAGCCTTGTATTATTGTTGTTTAGGAGAGGCTTTTGACGGGGTAGAAGCCGAAAAGATCGGTTTTATAAACTTTGCTGTTCCAAAGGAAGATCTTGTTGATAAAACTATTGAGTTAGCACAAAAATTAATGGCTAAGAGCCCAGCCGTTCTCCGGGCAACTAAGCATGCTGTGCGTCAGGTGCGGACGATGGATTTTGATCAATCGTATGATTATCTGGCAGCAAAGGGACAAGCTATAAAGGTTGGGGATGCTCAAGATTCCTACAACACTGGCCTTAGTCAATTTTTGGATAAAAAGAGTTATAAGCCCACATTTGAGCCTTTTGCTTTAAAGAAATCACGTAAAGCGGCAGAAAAGAAAAAATCTCCAGCTAGAAAGAAAACCGCTAAAAAGAGAGCAAAAAAGCGTTAATTAATGATTTTTCTCAGCAACTGTTTATTTTATTGACAGTTGCTGAGAATGTTAATTCCGCTTAACGACACGGATATCTATTGCACAAATTCCCTCGTCCTTGGGCAAGACCATAAGGGGGTTTATTTCTATATCCTGGATCCACTTGCGGTGATCTAAATAAAAATCTGCCAAGCTCTTAATGCCGGCGATCAAGGCATCTTTATCTGCTGCTCCACTACCCCTGAATCCATTCAGAAGTTGGGAAGTTTTTAATTGTGATAGCATGCTCCGGATATCGTCTTCATTAACTGGCAACAATCGTAACGCTATATCATTGATCAGCTCTACCATCACTCCGCCGGCGCCAACAACCAGCAATGGACCATATTGTTCGTCCTCACGAGTGCCGACCAAAAACTCAATTCCTGACACCATTTTTTGAACTAGGAAGCCTTCGATTGTTGCATCGTTATTTATAGCCTTCAGTTTGGCAATCATATTCTCGGCCGCGGTAAATGCGGCTTTAGGGTTTGTGATGTTGAGATCAACACCACCCACCTCAGTCTTATGGCTAGCCTCTGGGGAAATGATTTTTATTGCAACGGGAAAGCCCAAAGTAGAGGCGGCAGCACCCACATCTTCGCTATCGGAAACCCGCATGGAAATTGGTGGTTGGAGACCTGCAGAACTTAATGCGTCTTCCAGCTCCTTGCCGCTACAGTTTTTTTCCTGTCCTGTTGGCTTTTTTAAAAAAGGTATTTTTTTACCAGCTCTTTGGCCGTAGAACCACAGGGCATTCATTGCCCGAACGCCGATTCGAGTCCCCTGAAGAAAAGGCATGTTGGTCGTCTCTTGGAATTTTAGCCCCCCTTCGGGTATTTGGTGGGGCATTCGTGCAAAGGAAATTACCGGCTTTTCTGTGAATTTTACTAATTCCTTCACTTCGTCTTGTGCGCCAGAACTTCGCGCTGAACCAGGCATATTGTTGCACCAGGCTACCATGTCTACATTTGGGTCAGATGCAAAGGCTTTACAAATTTCCGCAGGCGCCGATTTTCCGGATATCCCCACCGGTGCACCGGTATCAATCGGATTTTGAATGTGGCAATCAGACGGAACATAAGGCCGGATCGCTTCTACCGTTTCAGAACTTAATGGAGCAACTATCGCTTGTTCTTGTTCACAATAGTCATGAAGTAGATCAACCGTGCCACCTGACGTAGTCATAAAAGCTATACTTGGACCCTTGGGGAGGCGCCCTTGTTGAAAAACAAGAGTCATTTCGATCATTTCTTCTAATGTTTCGCAAGTGATAATTCCATAACGCTCGCAAACAGCTTCATAGGCCGCATAGTCCCCCGCAACGGCACCGGAGTGTGATTTTGCTGCCTCACGAGATTTTTGAGATCTCCCTGTTTTGATTGCGATAATGGGTTTACCTTTGCTGAGAGCCCTTCCGGCGGCCTTCATAAAGGCTTCCGGTTTTCGGATGCCCTCTATAAAAAGGCAAATTTGCTTGGTATCTGGGTCATCTATGACGAAGTTCAAATAGTCGGCAAGGTCTAGGCTCAGTTCGTTACCCGAAGAAATTAGATATGAGAATTTTAGTCCGCGTTCCTGTCCCGCTTTCGCATAGTAGCTAAGGGTTCCCCCTGACTGGGTGATGAGCGCTACTGGACCAGGGTCAAGTTGGCTGACATGTTCATGTGGGTAACAGTAAATTTTTTCGCGGACGCCGACGAGCCCCATACAGTTTGGGCCACAAATAGGGATCTGAATTTTATCAAGAGCCTCACGAAAATTCAAACCTCTTCGAACTGACTCCGCTCGTGCACCGTCACCAAAACCGGAAGCGTAAACGACCGCAGCCTTTAATCCATATTCTGCCCCTTGTCTTACTGCTCCTTCTATAAATTTTGCCGGTATAATCATGAGGCCTAACTCAGCCGGTTCCGGCAATGAGGCGAGGTCGGGATAACAGGGGACGCCGAATATTTCGTCACGTTTTGGGTTCACAGGAAAAACTTTCCCTGAATACCCTGATTTTTTGAGGTTTCCAAAAATATTACGTGGCCAATGTGACTTATCTGTTGCACCAACTATCGCAATTGTTTTTGCATTGAAGATTGCAGCTGCCGGACTGGTCATAAACTACTCTCCATATAACTAATTT
>DEBE01000176.1:0-3452 GCA_002348425.1 Alphaproteobacteria bacterium UBA2964
ATTTGGTGATAAAGGATTAAAAAAATGAATATTATAGAAGAGCTGGAACAAGAAGAGATCAAAAGGCTTACTGCAGGTCAGGAAGTTCCGGATTTTGGCGCTGGTGATACACTGCGGGTTCATGTCAAAGTAGTAGAGGGAACTAGAGAGCGTGTACAAGTATACGAAGGAGTTTGCATTTCTCGGAAAAACTCCGGTATAAACTCCGCCTTTACGGTGCGTAAAATATCATATGGTGAGGGTGTCGAAAGAGTGTTTCCCTTATATTCTCCCCGACTTGATAAAATTGAGGTTGTTCGCCGTGGAGCGGTTCGCCGTGCGAAACTTTATTACCTTCGGGAGCTCAGGGGTAAGAAAGCGAGGATTGCTGAAAAAGTAGAGCGCCGAGTTGGAGCAGAACAAGTTGGAACGACGGATGATGTAGGTGTGGCTTCAGATGAAGTTGCTGAAGTAACAGAACAGAATACCAGTATTAATCAAGAAGTTGAAGAAACCACCGCTGAGCAAAGTGACGAAAAATAGCAATTTCGCCCTTTTTCAGGGCTATTAAAATTTGTAAAGGGAGATGATGGTGTCCGGACCACAGACGTTATTTGACAAAATTTGGCGAAGTCATCTGGTTGATGAGCAGGAAGATGGAACTTGTCTCATATATATTGATAGACAGCTTATACACGAAATTACAAGCGCACAGGCTTTCGATGGGCTGAGGCAAACCGGCCGAAAGGCTAGGAGGCCGGAAGCAAATCTATGTGTCCCGGATCACAACGTGCCGACTACGCCTGGCAGAGGTGGTACGGAGGAAATCGAAGATGATGAATCACGTATCCAGCTTGAAGTCTTGGAAAAGAATGCAGCTGAATTTGGATTGCCTTATATCTCGATAAATGACGATAGGCAGGGCATAGTGCATGTCATTGGCCCTGAGCAGGGCTTCACTCAGCCAGGGGTCACATTGGTTTGTGGTGATTCCCATACCGCAACACATGGCGCTTTTGGTGCCCTCGCTTTCGGCGTGGGAACATCTGAAGTGGAACATGTTTTGGCCACTCAAACACTGATTCAACGACCGGCAAAAAATATGCGTATTACGGTTAACGGTTCACTGCCAAACGGTTGTACCGCTAAAGATTTAGTTTTAGCAATTATTGGAAAAATTGGTACTGCCGGTGGCACAGGGCATGTTATTGAATACGCTGGTCCGGCCATAGAGGAATTATCTATGGAAGGTCGTATGACAGTTTGTAACATGACTATAGAAGCTGGCGCACGCGCTGGGCTAGTTGCCCCTGATCAGAAAACATTTGATTATCTCAAAGGTCGCCCCCAATGTCCAAAAGGTGGGCAATGGGAAACGGCGGTGGCACACTGGCGTAATCTTCCATCTGATTTAGGTGCTAAATACGAATCCGAAGTGGAACTTGATGTCTCGGATATTGTTCCTCAGGTCACTTGGGGAACCAGTCCGGAGGATGAAGTCGGAATAACTGACTTGGTCCCCAATCCTTCAGAAATTTCCGATGCTAACCGTCGTTCTGCTATGGAGAGGTCTCTGGAGTATATGGACCTTGAACCAGGGATGAAGATGACAGATATCACGGTTGATAAGGTTTTTATCGGATCTTGTACTAACTCTAGAATTGAAGACATGCGAGCCGCTGCCGAGGTAGCAAAAGGACGGAGTGTTGCGGAATCTGTTTATGCAATGGTTGTTCCTGGCTCGGGTCTTGTAAAAATGCAAGCTGAAGAAGAGGGGTTGGATAAAATTTTTACAGAGGCTGGATTCCATTGGCGTGAGCCTGGTTGTTCAATGTGTTTGGCAATGAATGGAGACATGCTACTACCCGGTGAAAGGTCAGCCTCAACTTCAAATCGAAATTTTGAGGGCCGCCAAGGGCCAGGTGGACGTACTCACCTTGTCAGTCCGATGATGGCCGCTGCAGCAGCGGTAACGGGTCACCTTACAGATGTCCGCGATCTTCTAAAATAGAGGTACAGAATGGAGAAATTTACAAAGCTTACTGCAGTGGCAGCTCCGCTGCCGATTGTTAACTGTGATACCGATAAAATCATTCCCGCAAGGTTTTTGAAAACGCTTACTCGGACCGGCTTAGGAATAAATTTGTTTGACCCCTTACGCTACGATCCTGATTCAGGCGAAGAAAATCCCGATTTTGTATTGAACAAAAAGGCTTATCGTAATGCGGAAATTCTTATTGCAGGTCATAACTTTGGGTGTGGGTCTTCACGAGAGCACGCACCTTGGGCGTTACTAGATTTTGGCATCCGTTGTGTAATATCCACGGACTTTGCTGATATTTTTTATAATAATAGTTCCAAAAATGGCATTCTGTTAATCAAGGTAACTCCTGACGAGCTAGAGAAATTAATGGAAGGAGCGGAGCGTGGCGCAAATGCGACCATGACCATTGATTTAGAAAATCAGGAAATAACCAATTCGGATGGAGAAATAGTTTCATTTGAAATGGATTCTTTCAAGAAACATTGTCTGCTTAACGGGTTGGATGATATTGGTATTACTTTGCAAAAGGAAACTTCAATTTCCAGTTTTGAAGAAAAACAAAAGGCCGCAGAGCCTTGGCTTTATGAATAATGCTCGACTATCCGATGCAAATTGGGGCGAACCGTTTGGTTCGCCCTTTCTTTTTGAAATTTTAAGAGGCTCCCATAATCAGCGCTCTTGTGATAGAGCAGCGGTGGAAAAAATAAGTGTCGAAGGAAAATGAAATGATTGCCAATAAAAAGGTATTGATGTTAGCCGGGGATGGTATTGGGCCAGAAGTGATGGTTCAGGTCAGCCGAGTTATGAAGTGGATGGAGAAGCATAACCGGGTAAGCTTTGATGCTGAAGACGATATTATCGGTGGTGTATGTATAGACAACCATGGAGTTCCAATAAAAGACGAGACCATAGAGTCAGCAAAAACTGCCGATGCAGTTTTGCTTGGAGCAGTAGGGGGTCCAAAATGGGATGACGTTGATTTTGAAATACGTCCTGAAGCGGGTCTTCTTCGCATTCGCAAGGACCTTGGTTTATTTGCGAATTTGCGCCCTGCAATAGTTTTTGATGCTTTGGCTGAGGCTTCTAGTTTGAAAAGTGAAATTGTCAGCGGACTAGATATATTGATTGTACGTGAATTAACAGGGGGTATTTATTTTGGTGATCCGCGTGGTGTCGAGGATCTTCCTGGCGGAGGTAAACGCGGTTTCAATTCTTTAGTTTATACAACCGAAGAGGTAGAACGCATTGCGAGAGTTGGTTTTGAACTTGCAAGAAAACGCGGCAAGAAACTTTGCTCCATTGATAAAGCTAATGTTCTTGAAAGCACTAAAATGTGGCGTGAAGAAGTTATAAGAATTTCTTCAGACTATCCCGATATTGAGCTATCACATATGCTTGTGGATAATGCTGCAATGCAACTTGTTAGAGA
>DEBE01000176.1:3792-11741 GCA_002348425.1 Alphaproteobacteria bacterium UBA2964
AAACAGTTTGATGTAATTGTTACAACTAATATGTTTGGTGACATATTATCGGATTGTGCCTCTATGGCGACCGGGTCACTTGGAATGTTGCCTTCGGCTTCTCTTGGGGCTCCCGATAATTCAGGTAAACGCAATGCACTTTATGAGCCGGTTCACGGTACAGCTCCTGATATTGCTGGTCAGGGAAAAGCCAATCCACTGGCGATGATGCTAAGCTTTGCCATGATGCTCCGTTATTCCTTCGATATGGAGGAGGATGCTAATAATGTGGAATCAGCTGTAAAGTTAGTTCTAGATGCCGGCTTACGAACCGGAGACATAATGTCTGATGGAAAAGAGCTAGTATCCACAGAAAAAATGGGTAGCGCGGTAATAGAGCAATTGGAAATATTAACGGCGTCGTGATTACAAAACTTCTTGTTGTAATGATTTGAAAAACATAAAGTTGGTTCATTAACCTTTGGAGCTTTTAACGATGAAATATATTTTAGGGGTTCTGACCTTAGGTCTTTTTATGAGTACGAATTTAACCCCAGTTACAGCTTGTAGCGGGACACATAGTAAAGCTGCCCATTCCTCCAAGATGGGTGGCGATAAGTTGTCACCTGCGATAACAACTAAACCCGTATTGAGGAAAAAAAAGGATTGAAATAAATAGGTTGGCGTTTTGATTTATTTACTAACAGAGATTCAATTTATTATAAAATTTAATGTCTTAGAGTTTATTGAAGTCAACCAGGGCAAAGCATAGTCGGTTACGTTGTCAGGCCCGATAAATAGGAAAATATTATGGGTTATAAAGTAGCTGTTGTAGGTGCAACTGGCAATGTGGGTCGTGAAATTTTACAAACTCTTTCAGAAAGAGCATTTCCAATCGATGAAATTGTGGCCCTTGCTTCTCAGAGATCGTCAGGCCGGGAAGTCTCATTCGGTGAAAAGGATATTTTGAAAGTTAAGCCATTAGAAGGCTTTGATTTCGGGGGTTTCGATGTTGGTTTGTTTTCTCCAGGGTCTAAAGTCTCTGCAAAATATGCTCCAAAGGCCGCAAAGGCAGGATGTGTTGTCATTGATAACACCTCTGAATTTCGAATGGACCCAGACGTTCCACTAATAATTCCCGAAGTTAATGCCGACGCAATTAAGCTGCATAGTAGAAGAAACATAATAGCTAATCCCAACTGTTCTACTATCCAAATGGTTATCGCGTTAAAGCCCTTGCATGACGCGGCAAAAATCAAAAGGGTAGTTGTTTCAACCTATCAGTCTGTTTCTGGAGCCGGTAAAGTTGCAATGGATGAATTGTTTAATCAGACACGAGGAATCTTTGTAAACGATCAAATCAATCCAAAAAATTTTACCAAACAGATAGCTTTTAATGTTATCCCGCATATTGATGTCTTTATGGATGGTGGGGACACTAAGGAAGAGTGGAAAATGCGCGTAGAGACAAATAAAATCCTTGATCCGGACATTAAGGTCAATGCGACTTGTGTTCGTGTTCCGGTATTTGTCGGTCACGCAGAATCGGTTAATGTGGAGTTATTTAATGAACTGTCTTTGGAGCAAGTACGGGGTCTACTTAGGGCTATGCCTGGGGTGACTGTCATTGATCATAGAAAGGATGAAGGCTATGTCACACCAGCTGAATGTTCTGGAGATGACATGGTCTATGTAAGCAGGATTCGTAAGGATAGCACCGTAAAACATGGTTTTTCATTTTGGTGTGTGTCTGATAATTTGCGGAAGGGAGCAGCGCTCAATGCGGTGCAGATAGCAGAGCATCTTTTTGGTGTACAACCGATTGAAACAGATGATTCAGCTGATAACTTTCTCAGTATGTCAGTAAAAACATCGGTTAAGTAGATGAGCTAAAACTCCTTGAAAAGATTTTAGTAAAGGTTTCATTAAGGCTATTTATAAAAAACCCCGACTTTTTAGGCAGTAAAACATTTATATCTCGTGAAGGTATTTAGATCGCGAATAGTTGACTTTGAAAAATATTTTTCATTAAGAAATCAAATTTATTTACCAAGGAAATTAAGCGACTTATTTATGCGTTGATAAATTATAAATTAACTCGGAGTCTGTTATGACTAATATAGCTAAACTAGTTGATCGTCCTCGCCGAAGCGCTATGTATACCCCGGGGGCAAATGTTAGAGCTTTAGAAAAAGGTCGTGAAGTCCCAGCCGATATTCTAATACTAGATCTCGAAGATGGGGTGTCACCAGAATCAAAAAGATCGGCTCGCGAGAATATTCTGCGCGTACTTGATGAGGGAGGTTACGGTGCACGAGAAATAGGCGTCAGGATTAACGGGGTTAATAGTGAGTGGTATGAAGAAGATGTTGAGGCCATTGCCGGCTCTTCCGCCAATATGATTGTTTTTCCAAAAGTAGAGATGGCAGAGAATATTGAAAATCTTGTAAATCTTATGGAGAAAAAAAATGCGCCTTCTGAAATGGGAATATGGTGCATGATAGAAACGGCGCGGGGAGTACTGAATGCAAATATGATTGCAGCTGCGCATGAAAAGGTTGAAGCGCTGCTTATTGGTTCGGCTGATTTGACAAAGGATTTAAGAGCCCAACATTTAAAAAACCGTATGCCTTTGATTACAAGTATTCAGCTTTGTATTTTGGCAGCCCGGGCTAATGGACTAACTATTCTTGACAGCCCTTTCTTCGATTTAACTGACGATGAGGGTTTTCTTGACTCCTGTCGGCAAGGACGAGAAATGGGATTTGATGGGAAAACGTTGCTCCACCCTAAAACGATAGACGGAGCAAATAAAATTTTTGGTCCTTCAGACCAAGAGATTGCTTGGGCCGGAAAAATAAAGGCGGCCCATGATGCAGCCGTCGCAGAAGGCAAAGGTGTGACACTTGTAGACGGTCAACTAATAGAGGCCTTACACGTCGAAGAGGCACAAAGGTTGGTTCGTATGGCAAATCTTATCAAGCAAATGGATAGGAATAGTGATTAGTCTGCAAAAGTTGTAATCTTTAATATTATGAAAAGATTTTCGGATATCCTGTAGATCAAAAATTATTTAATTTAGGAGTTGATAAAAGGTCGTTACTAGAGAGCTAATAATGCGCAGATAATTTTGCTTAAGTTTTAAAAACTTATCCACGTTGTTGTTAGTTGATTTATTCACTGTAAATTGGCTCTAAAATTGGTAGTTTTCTTGTGAATAAGATAAATTTTCTATCATTATTCCTAGCATCATCGTTGGGGTTTTCAGAAATAATAGGGTTTTAGGTAGCGAGTTATTTACAAGTTGTGGCGATAAAAATTAGCTCCCTTTATATTTTTAAATACAATTTCGACCACCTAATTGACTAGTAGTGTATGTAGGGCTAAATAATTTAGTTAGAACTTGGCCATTGGGCTAAGTATAAATTAAACGTCTAAATAGGAAGAGTATAATGGATCCGCGAGGACGCCCGCTTTCTCCGCATCTTCAGGTATATAAGCCTCAGCTAACATCAGTTCTTTCTATCCTTCATCGCATAACAGGTGTTGTTATGGCATTTGGGACATTTGTTTTTGTCTGGTGGTTAGTGGCTGTCGCGTTAGGTGGGGAAGCTTATTCAATACTTCAGGATATTTTTAGTACTTGGTTTGGACGACTTTTATTATTTGGTTGGTCCTTTGCGTTATTCTACCACCTATGTAACGGTATAAGACACTTATTTTGGGACATTGGAAAAGGTTTTGACTTAACTACTGCATACCGCTCGGGTTGGATTGTTATAACAAGTGCTACAGTTTTAACCTTCGTTGTATGGATTTGTGCGTATACATCGATAGGGAAGTTACTATGAATTTACGCGGTTACAGTCAAAAATTAAGGGCTTTGGTATTTACAAAGGGTGGCGTTGCGCATTGGTGGGCCCAAAGATTTACCGCAGTTCTGCTTTTGCCTCTATTGATATGGCTTGTAGTAAATATACTCTATCTGTTTAGTGCAGATATTCAGGTCGTCAGCGAATGGATTGGCAGTCCTGTAAACGCAATTCTTCTAACTTTGTTCACCCTAGTTTTATTTCATCATGCTCAGCTTGGATTACAGGTTGTAATTGAAGATTACATTCATACATTTTGGCTGAGATCTTTTGCCATTGTTTCGGTCAAACTATCGCTAGCTATACTATGCATACTTTGTCTGGGTTCTATTATTAAAATTGTATTATTAGGTTAATATTATGGCCAAATTAAAAAAGGCATATGAAATAATAGACCACAACTATGATGTTGTGGTGGTAGGTGCCGGGGGAGCAGGGCTACGAGCAACCTTTGGGTTGGCTATAAAGGGTTTAAAGACGGCATGTATTACCAAAGTATTTCCAACTCGCAGTCATACTGTTGCGGCTCAGGGTGGTATATCTGCCGCACTTGGCAATATGGGAGAGGATGATTGGCGCTGGCACTTTTATGATACAGTGAAAGGTGCTGACTGGCTTGGGGATCAAGATGCGATAGAATACATGTGCCGGGAAGCCATGCCTTCGGTTATAGAGTTGGAACAATATGGAGTTCCATTCTCACGGACCGATGCAGGTACAATATATCAACGTCCTTTTGGTGGAATGACTACTGAATTTGGGGAAGGCCCTCCTGCGCATCGAACTTGTGCAGCAGCTGATCGGACGGGCCATGCAATTTTGCATACCCTGTATCAGCAATCATTAAGAAATCAAGCCGAATTCTTTGTTGAATATTTTGCGCTTGATTTAATTAAAGATGTCGACGGTAAAATCGCGGGCGTGATGGCATGGAATCTCGACGATGGAACAATGCACCGTTTTCGCGCTCAGACTGTGATCATAGCAACTGGTGGATACGGTCGTTGCTATTTTTCATGCACTGGTGCTCATACTCAAACTGGCGATGGGAGTGCAATGGTCTTGCGAGCGGGCCTTCCTTTACAAGATATGGAATTTATACAATTTCATCCGACAGGAATTTATGGTGCAGGGGCTCTGATTACTGAGGGAGTCCGCGGCGAGGGAGGCTACTTGACAAACTCTGAGGGTGAGAGATTCATGGAACGGTACGCCCCTCATGCTAAAGACTTGGCATCGCGCGACGTTGTAAGTCGGTCTATGACGATTGAAATGAATGAGGGCAGGGGGGTTGGGCCAGAAAAAGACTATATCCACCTTCATATTGAACACTTGGAACCGGAAGTTATTAATGAAAGACTTCCCGGAATTTCTGAAACTGCTAGAATATTTGCGAATGTTGATGTAACGCGCGAACCAATCCCTGTATTACCAACGGTTCACTATAATATGGGAGGTGTTCCCACCAACTATATGGGTGAAGCTGTTATTCCGGTGGGAGACGATCCAGACGTTATAGTGCCAGGCCTAATGGCGGTTGGAGAAGCAGCATGTGTTTCAGTTCATGGGGCAAACCGACTCGGTTCCAACTCACTGCTTGATCTGGTTGTTTTTGGTCGTGCTGCAGCAGATCGTTGTGCAGAAACCCTAAAACCGGGTGCAAATCAAGCGGATTTACCTGCTGATGCTGGTGATGCTGCGCTGGAGTGGCTTGATAATCGACGTTATGGAAAAGGCGATGTAACCACCGCAGAAATTCGGATAGAAATGCAGCGGGTAATGCAGGCTCATTGTGCGGTGTTTCGAACGGAGGAAGTGATGGCCGAGGGTGTCGATAAGATGGCAAAAATATGGTCAAAAAAAGATGATTTAAAACTTTCTGACCGCGGTCTGGTTTGGAATTCTGACCTTGTCGAAGCATTAGAATTTGATAATTTATTGCAGCAGGCAATGGTAAGTATACATGGAGCCATTAACCGCAAGGAAAGTCGTGGAGGTCATGCTCGTGAGGATTATCCCGATAGAGATGATGATAATTGGATGAAACATACTGTTGCATGGCTAGATAATGATGGAAAAACAAGTTTTGCATACAGGCCTGTGCATAACGAAACACTGACGGATGACGTTGAGGCCGTACCGCCGAAAGCTCGTGTGTACTGAGGGCGGAAATATTTGGAATGTACTTTTTTAAATGAGCTGTAGATTTTTTGTAGTGAGGGTAAGAAATGGCTGAATTTTCGCTTCCTGCTAATTCAAAAATTAAGACCGGGAAGATCCATAAAGCCCCTGAAGGTGCTACTGATATCAAGTCTTTTTATGTCTATCGATACAATCCTGACAGCGAAGAGAATCCTTGTGTTGATGTTTTTGAGGTCGATATGGGGTCCTGTGGGCCGATGGTTCTTGACGCTTTAATAAAAATTAAAAATGAGATGGACTCTAGTCTTACTTTTCGTCGGTCGTGCCGAGAGGGGGTATGTGGTTCTTGTGCAATGAATGTTGATGGCACTAATACCTTGTCATGTATTAAGGCTATAGATGAAATTGACGGAGACGTAAAAATTTATCCATTACCTCATATGGAGGTAATAAAAGACCTAGTTCCAGATCTTAAACATGCATACGCACAATACGCTTCCATTGAACCGTGGTTAAAAACCAATACTCCAGCACCGGATAAAGAACGGCTGCAAAGTCCAGAGGAGAGGGCTAAACTTGATGGACTCTGGGAATGTGTTCTGTGTTTTTGTTGTTCTACAAGTTGTCCTAGTTATTGGTGGAATGGTGATGAATATCTCGGTCCTGCGGCATTGCTTCAAGCTTATAGGTGGATTGCAGATTCTCGTGATGAGCAAACCGAAGAAAGGTTAGAAAAACTTGAAGATCCTTTTAAACTCTACCGTTGTCACACCATTATGAATTGCACCAAGACCTGTCCTAAACATCTCAATCCGGCAAAGGCTATTGGGGATGTAAAAAAACTTATGGTGGAGGGTTCTTAGAAAGTAACGTTAATTTTACTTTTCGAGTTCGGTTTAATTTGACCGTTTTTCTTGCGCTTTTCTCTTAAAACAGTTAGGAACCCGTCCAAATATAGTCCTTATAACTTAAAATAATATGAGATGTAGGAGTATTCATGGCACGTAATAAAATTGCGCTGATTGGCGCTGGAAACATCGGAGGTACTTTAGCCCATTTAGCTGGTTTAAAGGAACTCGGAGATATCATTTTATTTGATATAATAAAGGGAATACCAGATGGGAAGGCGTTAGACCTGGTAGAATCTTCTCCTGTAGAAGGCTTTGACTCCAATATGAAAGGCGCATCTAGTTACCGTGCTATCCAAAATTCAGATGTGGTAATAGTTACTGCAGGGATTGCGCGAAAACCTGGTATGAGCCGTGATGATCTGATTGGTATCAATACAAATGTCATGAAAACCGTCGGTGAGGGCATTAAGAAATGGTGTCCAAAGGCCTTTGTAATTTGTATTACTAATCCACTTGACGCAATGGTTTGGGCCTTGCGCGAAGCTTCCGGATTGCCAGCAAATCGTGTGGTAGGTATGGCAGGAATTCTAGATTCCGCTCGATTTCGTTATTTTCTCGCCGAAGAATTCAAGGTTTCTGTCCGCGATGTCACCGCTTTCGTTTTAGGTGGCCACGGTGATACTATGGTACCCCTACCTCGTTACTCCACTGTCGCGGGCATTCCACTGCCCGATTTGGTAAAAATGGGCTGGACGACCCAAGATAAGCTTAATGCGATTGTGCAACGTACCCGCGATGGAGGAGCTGAAATCGTTGGCTTGTTAAAAACAGGGTCGGCGTTCTATGCACCGGCATCTTCAGCAATAGAGATGGCGGAAGCTTACCTCAAAGATCAAAAGCGTGTGTTACCCTGTTGTGCTTTTCTTAATGGCCAATATGGTGTTCGAGGTCTTTATGTAGGTGTCCCTGTTGTTATTGGTAGTAAGGGAATAGAAAGAATTATTGAGATAAAACTTAATGCTGGAGAGAAAAAAGCTTTTAAAGCTTCGGTTTCGGCGGTTCGAACTTTGGTGAATGTGGTTAAAAGAATGCAAAAATCTGCAAA
>DEBE01000161.1 GCA_002348425.1 Alphaproteobacteria bacterium UBA2964
GCTTTTGTTTTATCACTTCCGGAACATAAACTCCGTGTGATTGCGCCAGATGTGGGTGGAGGTTTTGGTTCTAAAATTTTCTTGTATGCGGAAGAAACCATAATCACATGGGCATCTCAAAAAATTGGACGGCCAATTAAATGGACCGCAGAGCGTTCAGAAAGTTTTATCACTGACGCACATGGCCGCGATCATATTACTCATGCAAAGCTTGGTTTAGACGCTGATGGAAATTTTACTGCACTGAAGGTCGAAACATACGCCAATATGGGGGCTTATCTCTCAACGTTTGCCAGCAGTGTGCCTACTTATTTATACGCAACGCTATTGGCTGGTGTATATAAAACGCCTGTAATTTATGCAAACGTTAAGGCGATATTTACAAATACTGTGCCCGTGGATGCATATCGAGGAGCAGGTCGACCTGAGGCGTCATATTTGCTAGAGCGCATTGTTGACAAAGCCGCGAGAGAAACTGGACTAGACCAAGTTGATATTCGCACCAAGAACATGATTGCACCGGACGCGTTTCCATATCAAACCCCGGTCGCTCTTGCTTATGACAGTGGGGACTATCAAGCCACACTTGCATCGGCAATGAAGCTTGCAAACGTAGACGGTTTTAGCGAAAGACGGAAACTTTCGGAAAGCCATGGAAAAAAACGAGGGCTTGGTTATTCAACATACATAGAGGCATGTGGCATAGCGCCATCCGCCGTTGCCGGCGCTCTTGGAGCACGTGCTGGTCTTTATGAGTCAGCAGAAGTAAGGGTTCATCCAACCGGTTCTGTGACAGTTTTTACTGGTAGTCACAGTCATGGACAAGGTCATGAAACCACTTTTGCTCAGATAGTTTCTGATCAATTAGGCATACCTATTGAGAATATTGAAATTAATCACGGCGATACGGGCAACGTCCAGTTTGGGATGGGAACATATGGGTCTCGATCCTTGGCAGTTGGTGGTGAAGCGCTTCTCAGAGCAACAAATAAAATAATCGATAAGGCGAAAAAAATTGCTGCTCATTGCTTAGAGGCCTCTGTTGACGATGTCGAATTTAAAGACGGTAACTTTACTGTAGCTGGAACTGACAAAACAATGGCTTTTGGTGAAGTTGCTTTGACAGCATATGTTCCTCATAATTTCCCTCATGAGGAACTAGAACCGGGTCTCGACGAGACTGCTTTTTACGACCCTGCTAATTTCACCTTCCCTGGTGGTTGTCATATTTGTGAGGTTGAAGTTGATCCTGAAACCGGCGTAACAGAAGTTGTAAACTTTACTGCTGTTGATGATATTGGTCGGGTTATAAATCCAATGATCGTAGAAGGACAGGTGCATGGCGGAGTAGCGCAAGGAATTGGTCAGGCTCTTCTAGAGGGCTGTAATTATGATAGCGAAGGACAATTACTGACCGGCTCTTATATGGACTACACGATGCCTCGTGCCGATGACGTACCAAACTTTGTAGTAGGTACTCAGAGCACTTTATGTACTCATAATACGCTTGGAGTTAAAGGAGTTGGTGAAGTCGGGGCAATAGGATCACCTCCGGCTGTTATAAATGCAATCGTTGATGCACTTTCTGACCTTGGGGTAAGCGATGTATCTATGCCTGCAACTCCAGCCAAAGTCTGGGGTGCTATACAATCAGCAAAAACCGCTTGATAGCCCAATTCTATGAAAAAGGAGCAAAAAGATGTACGATTTTAGTTATAAAAATGCATCAAGCGTTGATGATGCAATTAATACGCACAAGAGTTCGGAGGATGGAGCATTTCTAGCAGGAGGCCAAACTCTACTGCCAACATTGAAACAAAGGCTGGCCCAACCTTCTGACTTAATAGACCTGTCCGGTATTGGAAGTTTATCTAATATTGAGGTTGGACAAGTTGTTAAAGTTGGCGCTATGACAACACATGCTGAAGTAGCTACTTCAAAGGAAATTCAAAAAGCACTGCCCGCTTTATCTGATCTAGCAGAAGGAATAGGTGACCCACAGGTAAGGAACAGAGGTACCATTGGTGGGTCCGTGGCAAATAATGATCCAGCAGCTGACTATCCCGCGGTTTGTTTAGCTTTGAACGCCACAATAACAACAAATAAACGTGAAATAACAGCTGATGATTTTTTTACTGGGATGTTTGATACTGCGCTTGATGAAGGTGAGTTGATAACCTCAATTAGCTTTCCCATACCAGAAAAAGCTGCGTACATGAAGTTTCCAAACCCAGCATCACGGTATGCATTAGTCGGCGTTTTCGTTGCAAAAATGAGTTCCGGCGTAAGAGTAGCGGTCACAGGAGCGGGCGAAGATGGTGTATTCAGAGCAAGCAACTTAGAAGATGCTTTGAACCAAAATTTCAACTCAGAAAGTCTAGATAATTTATCTATCTCGCCGGATGGTTTGTTATCAGATATACACGCACAAAACGACTATCGTGCAAGTCTGATTGTGACAATGGCAAAAAGGGCAGTGACTGCTGCTAGCTAAAAATGTAATGATTTCGTCAAAAAAGGTGCCCTTCGCGGCACCTTTTTTATCAATTCACAAAAGAAATATAATTCTCTAGTGGTTCCCGGTCCGGTATCAAGGCATTTTCTGGCCGTGACCAGTCCGCGTATCCCATTGCCATACCACAGACAACGATATTTTCATCTCCAACTGGAATGAATTCTCTGATGGTTTTATGAAAATGAGAGAAAGCAGCTTGTGGGCATGTTTCTAACCCATGGCTTCTTGCGAGTACCATTACGTTTTGCAAAAACATTCCAAAATCAAGCCAACTACCAATCTTTAGATCACGGTGGATGGTGAATATCATGCCAACTGGCGCATCAAAAAATATGAGGTTGCGATCATGCTGGGCTTTTGTTTTTTCGAAATCGCCTTTCTTGATCCCAAGCAAGCCATATAAATCCCACCCGACTTTTCGACGACGACTTTTATATGGCTCAAAAAACTCATCCGGATAATAAGAAAATTCTGAGTCATTCTCTGCTTTTGGGTCATTTGCTGCAGCCAAAAGCCCTTTTCCAAACCGCTTGAGTG
Organism: Alphaproteobacteria bacterium UBA2964; assembly: GCA_002348425.1. The sequence continues at coordinate 3,053 of DEBE01000161.1, forward strand.
CTTCACCCGTCATGACATGTCCACGCCAAGGTTGCATGTTTGTGCCGCTTGGTGCCCTCCCCGCCAAAAAAAGTATCCGTTCTATAATCTCTCGATCTACCGGTTTATCGAGAAAACCCCGCAATGAACGACGTTGCGATATAGTATCTTCAACCGCATTTAAAGAAGATAATCCTGTTTCAATGATCGGAGCTTTATTCATGACTTTGCAAAAACCTTCATTTCTCTGGGTGTATTTAATTCATCTGAACCTTAATTGATTGCTATGATCTACCGGAAAGATGGCGTATTAGCAACTTACGCTTATATTGATTATAATGATGCTAAAACAACACTAAAATCATTAGCTTTGTTGAATGTAAATTGCATTTTTAAAATAGCCGTCTAAAGGGTACTCTCTTATGTCTATCAAAGATCCTATATCTGTCCAAGATACCCAAGAACTTTTAGCGAGCGGAAAATATGTAGCTAACGAGTCACTGGCTACCGCACTATTTTTATCACTTTCATTAAAGCGCCCATTATTCTTAGAAGGTGAGGCAGGCGTTGGAAAAACCGAAATAGCAAAAGTATTATCAAAGACGCTGGATCGACGACTGATACGACTTCAGTGTTATGAAGGATTAGATGTTAATAGCGCAGTTTATGAATGGAATTACTCAAAACAAATGCTCCATATAAGATTAATGGAGGGAAAAGCAGATATCGATAAGGAAGAAATTTCAAAAGATCTTTTTTCTGAAGAATTTCTAATAAAACGTCCACTTCTTCAGGCACTGGAACCACAAGCTGGTGGAGCCCCAATCTTACTTATTGATGAATTGGATCGCACAGATGCACCATTTGAAGCCTTCTTACTTGAAGTGCTCTCTGATTTCCAAATTACAATCCCTGAGACGGGCTTAATTTCAGCAAATGACATTCCTATCGTATTAATTACATCTAACAGAACCCGAGAAATACATGACGCATTGAAACGCCGATGTTTTTATCATTGGCTAGATTACCCATCAGCTGATCGGGAACTTCAAATATTACAAATTAAGGTACCAGAGGCACCAGAGATATT
>DEBE01000119.1:0-13564 GCA_002348425.1 Alphaproteobacteria bacterium UBA2964
ATAGTTGCTCTTTCATCATACCCAAAGTTACGACCTAGATGATAGATAATCCGCTATGTACTTGTTGTCATTAAATATGTCGGAGTATATTGGTAACTCCCGTTGTTTGGTATCCAGAACTTCTCGTATAGCCGCCTCGTAGTTCGTAGCAGTTTGCTGCCAGGTATATTTTGTTTCTACCCGTTCTAAAGCAGCCTTAGACAAATACCTAGCACGGTTCAAGCCGTCTATTAAACCATCTCCAATGCTCTGCAAAGACGTAGGGTCAACAAGGATCCCAGAACCATCTGAAAAAATTTCTGATGGACCGCCATTTTTCGTCACGACTGGTGCTAGGCCTGCTGCCGCAGCTTCGATTGGAGCTAGGCCAAAGGGTTCATAAAAAGATGTAAGCGCAAATATTGAGCCTCGATCGGCAAAATAACGAAAGGTAGCTGCTAACTCTAATTGCGAGGTAACGTTTAGAAAATGAACATTGTTGCCAATTAAGTCGCGTCCTATTGTGTCCAATATTTCGTTTAATACAAACTGCTCGTCCTTGCTGAGCTTTGCAATATCTACTCTTGGCTCTTCAATACCACGTATACAAAGGACAAGCTGAACCCTATCTAACGATGGCCGTCGTTCTAGGAACGCTTTGACAATACCAATAATGTTCTTTTTCTGATCCAGTCGACTTGATACAATTATAGCTTGGCTACTACTTCTACCAAACGTTAAATCCAATTTTGGTTTAATTGAAAAATCTAGCTGATTGGCAACGGAATTAAAAATCTTTCGATTCACCCCTGGCGGGCTTACACTAAATTTTATACTTTTATCAGAGTTGGAGGCGCCTGAATAAAGCGGATGCCTGTACTGCTCATCTCGTTCTTGTAAAGTAGATACAAAGATTTTGTCAGCATACTTTATACTAACACGTTCCGCTGCTATACGTTGCGAGAACTTAAACCGAATGTCTAAGTCACGCCAACATCCACCACTTTCAATTAATTTATCAAGTTTTTGCGCTCCAAGTGAGTGACCGGTGAAAGAAAAAGGAGTACGAGTACGCTGCTTGAGTAAGGCTGCTGTATAACCACCATCTGCGTAATGGGCTGTGAAAAAGTCTGGAAGAGATTCTCCATAGAACCTCAAAATTTCATCAGCAAATTCTGATAAATGTGGCCACAATTCTTCCTTGCTTAAGAATTTATTTCCACCGCAAGGAAAACGAAGAATTCGTAGGTTTTGTTCTGTACCAGGATAAATATCTTGATTGGCTGAAAACTCGGGCCAATCTGAGTCGATGATTTTTCTTGTGACGATGTCAACTTTATGACCGTTAGTTGCGAGGGCCTGCGCTAACTCCTTAACATAAACAAGTTGGCCACCAAAATCTGGATGCTCTGTTAAATAACTATCCTTAGGATCAAAGTTACCTTGTGGGTTTAAAAAAACAATGTGCACGAAATTAATCAACAATTCTTTTTGGGGTTTAGATCAACCGCATAGTTACAATCAACTACAATATCAGCTAAACGTTTATGTTTTGAGATAATTTCATGCTCCTTTTTCAATACTTCGTTTGTAAAGTCATCAAGTTCAGATGCGCCTCGGTTTCGCTTCAACCGGTGTTTAAGGGTTTGATTAAAGTCACGCGCGATAAATATACGATGATCTATATTGTTCAACAACGACGTGTAAGTGCCCTCTACAATCAATACTTTAATATCGTTGAAGAACAACTTTCTTAAACTTATAGATGTGGAGTCGTATTCAATTGACGGTACGAGTATATATTTTAATCCTTTTTGAAAGGAGTTTACGTGGGTGTTAAGTAATTCGAGTTTTACCTCTTTTACACCACGCCAGCCTAAATCTTCGCGACGCTTCAAATCATTGATTTTAGGGGGATAAACAAAATAGTCATCTTGCCGTAATATGACACTAGACACTTCATTTTTTTTTAAAATCAAAGAGATTTCTGTTGCAATCTCAGATTTGCCACTACCTGACTCACCAGCAACACATATCGCTTTTTTTGATTTGTCTCGATTTAATTTACTTAGCACAAACGTTGAGATCGTATTTGCGGCATTCCTGTGGTGCGCCTCAATAAGTATTTCATCACCTAACATATTTACTCTTGTCTTTCCGAAAAAGATTGACTTTGTTTTACGGCTATTTGAAAGATTATTTTTGTTACATACACTAGCGTTTTAATGAACAAAAAAGAAATTGACAACTTAAAGGATATAGTTCGGCAGATGATCTATGAACTATGAGACTAAATGGGCAAACCTCAATAAAAAATTACGCCAATCGGCAGAGGATAATAATGGACTTGCATCCGCTCTCTTCGATCTGGAAAATCACCAACGTGAAACCGGCTTCATAAAGGACGATCTGAAAAAAATCAAACGCATAGTATTTCAAGATCCAAACAACAAATCGTATAGTCTGAGAGCCCAAATAAACCCTAAACGAGCAAAGCGTCATGATGGATCTGGCAATTTGGCCTTGGCGGGTGAACATCCGAATATAAATAATGGCTGTTTTCTTTGCAGAGAAAACATAAAATGGCAACAAGAGGAAAGGCAGATAGGTTTTGAGATTAATTTCGGTGTTAGTGATTATATCGCCTTTATGAACCCATTTCCCCTTTTGCCCAATCATGTAGTTATAGCTTCAACTGCTCATAGAACTCAAGAATTAAGGCTGTTCCAGAATGATGAACAGAACCAAGATTTAGCATTAGTGCTAAGTGATCTTTGTGAACTAGCAGATCGTCTACCTAATCATATTGGGTTCTATAACGGCGTTGGAGCGGGCGCTTCTATCCCAGACCATTTTCATTTTCAGTTTTTTCAAAGAGCGCCTGATTTGCCAAAATTTCCTCTGGAGGAGAGAACGTTTTCAAATATTGACTGCGATTTTACAACCACATTAGTTGAGGATTATCCACTGTGCGTGTTTAGATGGATGGGTGAGCTGGGCGAAGTAGTTGAAAAAGCAACCTCGTGGATTACAAATTTTATCAAGACTAGTAAATTTGAAAAACAACAATTGACAGCAAACTTCATAGCCTCAAGATCGATGACCTCAAAAACGGTTACTTTATATTTTGTACCGCGCCACAGATTCAAGCAATTTTGGAATGGAAATGCCGGTATCGTGGGTGGTTTGGAGATTCTTGGGGAAATAGTCTTAGCAAGCAATGAGGAATGTAATCTGGTGAGATACGACATAATGAATTTTGAGTTCATCGAGCAAGGCCTATCACGCATCAGCGCACCATTTACTACTGATAAAGCTGATGAATTGTGAAGCTTTTATTGATAATTTGGATAAAGCTCAGGATTGTAGCTTAAACCCTGCCCCATCATTTGGCGGTTTACTACCACAATTCCACCTTGTGTTACATGGTATTTTTCTCTATCTAATTTTTCATCATACCCAATAACGGTATTTGGAGGTATGATACATCGGTTGTCCAGGATCACATTTCGTAGCGAGCTTTTCTCTCCAATATTACAACCTGCAAGGGCAAGAACTCCATCCAAAACGCATCCCTCGTTTACGGTAACTTCAGAGAATAGTATTGACCTCTGAACATTTGAATTCGTAACAATACAACCGCCACTTATTATCGAATTCTCAAGAATACAGCTTCCGTCGCCACCCCTAAATAATGACGGAGGTAACTGCCTTTGATATGTGACCGTTGGCCACTTTCGATCATAAAGGTCTAGTGGAGGTTGGCCCTCCAAAAGTTCCATATTAGCTTCATAGTAAGTATCAATTGTACCTACATCCCGCCAATACGGAGGGTCGACGTTTGTCGGGTTTTGAAATATGTGCGCATGAAAATAATCACCACGCCGCAATCCTTCTGGAATTATATCACGACCAAAATCGTGGGAAGATCCTGAGCGCCCTGCATCCTCCCGCAATCTCTCTGCAAGGTACCGATAAGATACTACGTAAATACCCATACTTGCTAAGGTTTTATTCTTCTTCCCTGGAAGTGGCGCAGGTGAACTGGGTTTCTCTACAAAATCAATTATACGTCCACTTTCACTGATGGTCATGACGCCGAATTGGCTTGCTGCTTTTTCGATATCCACTTCCATACAAGCGACCGAGAAGTCCGCTCTCATATTGACATGCTCGGCAAGCATTTCACCGTAATCCATATTATAAATATGGTCGCCGGCTAGGATTATAACGTAATCTGGGGCATGGCTTTCAATAATATCGAGAGATTGGAATACAGCGTCCGCGGTTCCTTGATACCAAGTATCCATCCCGGTCCACTGTTGAGCGGGAACAATGTCGAGAAAATCTCCTCTTTGACTATTTATTTTTGTCCACCCTTCTATCAAATGCCGTATCAAAGAATGAGATTTGTACTGCGTCAAAACACAAACTTTATTGATACCAGAGTGCATGCAATTTGAGAGAGTAAAGTCGATTATTCTAAACTTGCCGCCGAAAGGTACTGCCGGCTTTGTCCGCCAATCTGTCAAAACACCCAGGCGCTCGCCTCGTCCTCCCGCTAAGACTAGGGCCATCGTGTTGCTGGTTAATCGGCTCACAAACCTTGCTTTGTTCGATCTTATCATCTTCGCAACTGTGTAAACTTAAACCTATTAAAAATGTAGGGTGCATAGGTGGCAAAGTCGAGCTATTAGTGCGCGTTAATCGACTCCCTGGTTTTGCTAAAGTTTAGACAGCGAAATGTATGGCTCAAAAACCCTGCAAGTATTTAGCTGAAATTATTTAATTGGGGGATTTCGTTTTATATAGTGGGTAACGTGATATCCAGAAATGTTGTTCAAATGTCATTTTCTTCTAATGTCATTGTTTTTATGGACTTTTCTGAAGATGCGCTGCAAGGCTACACTACATCCCACTGCTTCTTGAATTGATCCTATAAAAACTCAATCTATTCGAGCGAATCACAAAGTTCCGATACTTCTTTTGGAGGTGGGATAGACTGATTTGCTGCAGAACATGATCAGGTCTCTTTAACTTATTATGCATCCGTTGAGATAAATCCCAAAGTTAATAAGTGACAACGATACCGATCTTTCCTAGATTCTTTTGACAAAAGATACGTTATTATTTAACTCTCGTTTCACTATCGATCGCTTTAATTTTAGAATGATGAGGCATCGTTTTCGCCGAAACAATTTTTAAGGTACTCTCAATGATTAATAACCTCACTAAAATTAACCTTATTAAAAAAAGCTTTAGCTTTTTAATGTTAGCCTTAGTTTGGTTTGTATTGTCTAGCCCGCTATCAACAGCAAAGGCTAGTGATACTTTCGTTTTCACTGCCATTCCAGATGAAGACGAAAGTAGGTTACGTCAACGCTTCAATAAAGTGGCTATTTATTTGGAAGAAAAATTAGACGTGCCAATCAAATATATTCCTGTGAAGTCATATGCCGCTGCCGTTGCTGCGTTTAGAAATGATCAAGTCCAATTGGCATGGTTTGGAGGGCTGTCAGGCGTTCGTGCTAGAACATTAGTCCCTGGATCTCAAGCCATTGCGCAAGGGTTTGAAGACCAGGCTTTCTTTAACTATTTTATTGCTCATTATAGCACTGGATTAAAAAGGTCCGATAAGTTTCCAATGGAAATTGCAGGAAAGATTTTTACCTTTGGCTCTAAGGGGTCAACCTCAGGGCGTCTCATCCCTGAATTTCACATTCGCAAAAACCTGAAAAAATCTCCTAATGATGTATTTAAGAAGGTGGGCTACAGTGGCAATCACACGCGCACTATTCAGCTAGTTCAATCTGGAGCCTATCAAGTTGGCGCGGTTAACTCCAAAGTTTGGGAAAATGAAATGAAGGCCGGAAAAATCGACCCTTCAAAAGTTTCTATAATTTGGAAGACACCACCCTATCCAAACTATCAGTGGAGTATACGCGGTGATGTTGATAAGCGCTGGGGTGCAGGCTTCAAAAGTCGCGTCAAGGAGGTTCTTCTGAATATTAAAGATCCAAAAATTCTAGCTTCCTTTCCAAGAAAAAGCTTCGTTCCAGCATCCAACTCCGATTATCAACCAATCCTCGATGTGGCCAAAGCAATTAAGTTAATCGATTAGTAAAAAAGTTTTATAGTGTTTCAATTAATAAACGCAAACTTGGGCTATAAGCAAAGCTCGGTTCTCACCAATATTTCGTTAAAAATTAATTCGGGAGAACGCGTGGCGTTAGTTGGGGAAAGCGGTGCTGGTAAATCAACATTGCTATCAGCATTGCAATCCCAAATGAAAAATAAAGCAGCACTTATTCCTCAGGATTTGGGGCTAGTGAATAATTTAAGTGTTTTCCACAATATTTATATAGGTCGCTTAAACAGTTATTCATCAGTTTATAATCTTCTAAACTTAGCATGGCCGCAAAGGCGTGAAGTCGGAAAAATTAAACCATTAGTCGAGCGATTGGGTTTAGTAGAAAATTTATTTAAGCCAACTGGTGAGCTTTCTGGAGGACAACAGCAACGCACCGCTATATGCCGTGCCCTCTTTCAAGGTGGCGACGCTATTATTGGTGATGAACCGGTATCAGCTGTCGACAAGTATATGGCTAATTTAATTATGGAAACTTTAGTCGAAAAATTTACGACCGTCGTTCTAGCGATGCATGATGTTGATTTAGCGATTAAATTTTCAACAAGAATTATTGGCATCAAAGACAGCGCAATTTGTTTTGATCAGTCAACGATGAATCTCACTCGCAAAGACCTTGATTTTTTATATAAGCATTAAAAATGGGCAAATCTTTTTTCAAACCCGACCCCGTGATATCTCGACCTCAAAATACGTCCATGGTTCGGGTAAGTTTAATATTTGTTGGTGTTGCATTATTCTGTTTTTATTTTGCTGATATTTCAATAACAACACACGATCCATGGTTAGAAATTGATCGAATGATTGCAGGTGTTTTTGCTCCTGATTTCTTAGCTACTAGTGCGATTGGCGATGCGCTTCTCAAAACCGTCTCTTTTGCATTTATTGGGGTTGCTATGGGAGCAGTTGCAGGATTCTTGTTAGCTCAAATATTTCATTTTAGAGTAGTGCGACTTCTATGCTCATTTGTACGTTCTATTCACGAGTTATTCTGGGCTTTAATATTTTTGCAAATGTTAGGACTGACTCCATTAACAGGCATACTTGCCATCGGTCTCCCATATGCTGGCATCTGCGCAAAGGTATACTCGGAGACATTGGATGAGGCACAAACGAATGCCCTACAGGCTGTACCATATGGCAGCAGTATCATTTCGACATTTTTTTATGTTCGTTTGCCTGAGGTCTGGATCCACATTGTTAACTACACCACTTATCGTTTTGAGTGCGGATTACGATCGAGTGCGGTGCTTGGCTTTATTGGCCTACCGACCTTAGGCTTCTATTTGGAAACAGCTTTTAACGAAGGCAATTATTCAGAGGCTTCGGCTCTTTTAATAACATTCTATATTTTGATTGCGACGATCCGTTATTGGTTGAGGCCTAAATTAATTGGTTTTTATTTGATTTTTGCGCCCTTTTTACTGGGCGGCGGGGCAGATATTCAAGTAGGTAATATCACGCGATTTTTAACTGTTGATATCGTTCCTGCTCCGTTACGGGAATCTAGTCTTCTCGATGCCTCTAGCTGGATAGAATTTTTTTACTGGACTGCCTCTCTGATAAATTCCCAAGCTTTTCCGGGTATAATTGCCACCGTTGTGTTGACACAAATTGCTTTGGTTGTGACGGGGTTTTTGAGCCTTGCATTCTTTCCATTAATATCAGAAAAATTTCTTGGTAAATATGGGCGTATGCTTGGTCATCTATTTTTAGTTGTCATACGATCAACCCCAGAGTTCATCTTAGCTTATATTTTCTTGCAGTTTTGGGGTCCATCAATGTTACCGGCTATAGTCGCTTTGTCACTTCACAACGGCGCAATTATCGGTCATTTAATGGGACGCTATAGCAACGAAATATCACTTCGTCCAGATCATGCTAAGGCCATAGATTTATACGGTTTTGAGATCCTCCCTCGGCTTTATGGACAATTTTTGGCTTTTCTATTTTATCGTTGGGAAGTAATCATGCGTGAGACTGCAATCCTTGGCATTCTAGGTATTGCGACCTTGGGATTTTATGTTGATAGTGCGTTAGCTGACATTCGCCTTGATAGAGCGCTATTTTTTATTGTAATAACAGCATCGTTAAATATCGGCATTGATAGTTTATCTCGCTATATTCGGAACCGTTTACGTCTGAGTCGTACAGTGCAACACCATTCTAGCTGATGGATATTTAGGTTTATGCAATCAACATCACAACCCATCTTAAAAGATTTGGTTCTCATAGGTGGTGGACACTCCCATGTAGCTGTAATCAAGAGTTTTGGCATGAAACCAATGCCAGGCGTGCGTTTAACTATCATCTCGCGCGACGTGCACACTCCCTATTCCGGGATGTTGCCGGGCTATGTTGCAGGCCATTATCAATTCGATGAAGTGCACATCGACTTGCGTCCACTCGCCCAGTTTGCCGGCGCACGTTTGTACCATGATGAAGCTTTACGCATTGACACGATAAATAAAACAGTTATTTGCAAAGGTCGACCCGCGGTGCCATACGATGTCTTATCGATTAATATTGGATCAACTCCCCAGATTGAAAATATTTCGGGTGCAACTGAATTTGCTGTCGCTGTAAAACCCATCAGCCTATTCGTTGATCGATGGAAAAGGTTTTTGAATCGACTAGCCGCTCAAACTGGCCCAAATAAAATTTGTGTTGTCGGTGCAGGTGCCGCAGGTGTCGAATTGATTCTTTCCATCCAATTTCGGCTAAAAAAAATGTTTGAGGAGCTGGGCCGTAACTCAGAAGAACTAAGTTATCATTTGGTCAGTAAATCCGAACAAATTATGCCGAGTTTTCCATCTGCTGTTGCAGATAGATTTGATACGATATTGCATGAGCGCGGTGTCATTGTACACAGGGGAGTTGAAGCAACCGAAGCGTGCGATGGCAAACTAATTTTATCCAATGGAGATCACCTTGACGCTGATGAAACGTTCTTCGTGACAGCTGCAAGCGCGACACCTTGGCTAACTGAGTCGGGTTTTGATGTAGATGAAAATGGATTTGTAAAAGTAAACGATACCCTCGAGCTCTTATCTCATCCAAATATTTTTGCTGCAGGTGATGTGGCGGCCGTGGTTAACCACCCACGTCCAAAAGCAGGTGTATTTGCAGTTCGTCAGGGAAAGCCTCTGGCCAATAACCTACGCCGAGTATTGTTACAAAAAAAACCTAAGTCTTTTTCACCGCAGTCATCCTTTTTGTCATTGATAAGTTCAGGAGATAAATATGCTGTAGCATCAAAAGGTATTTATACTGTTTCTGGTAAATTACTATGGTGGTGGAAAGATTGGATTGACCGGCGCTTTATGAGAAAATTTTCGGTACTGCCTAGAATGAAAGAAGATGAGGGACCTTCTATTAATAAGGCACTAACTAATCCAGATACTTTAAAAGAAATCTCCGCTATCGCTATGCGCTGTGGTGGTTGTGGGGCCAAGGTCGGCGCTGGCGTTTTAACTCGGGCTTTGTCAGAACTCAAACCAACACCTCGTGATGACATTATAATCGGATTGCATGATCCAGATGATGCCGCCGTAGTCAAAGTTGCTACTGGGAAAGTAATTGTTCATACGGTGGATTATTTTCGCTCCTTTATTGATGACCCGTACTTGTTTGGTAAAATCGCAGCCAATCATAGTTTGAGTGATATTTTTGCCATGGGGGGTGAAGCACAATCTGCACTGGCAATAGCAACTGTGCCATATGGGATAGAGAGTCAAATCGAAACGACCTTGAATCAAATGATGGCTGGGGCCATGGAAATGTTGAATGATGCTGACGCTGCACTAGTTGGTGGACACACCAGCGAAGGGGCAGAACTAGCATTAGGGTTCTCAATTAATGGGCTAATTGATAAAGAAAACATTTTACGAAAATCCGGCCTCATGCCTGGGCATGTTTTAATTTTAACTAAAGCACTTGGGACAGGAACATTGTTTGCGGCGGATATGCAACAACGGGCGAAAGGCCGTTGGATTGATGCCGCATTAGATAGTATGGTTCTATCTAATCGATTGGCTGCAAAATGCCTATTTCAACATGGCGCTACTGCGTGCACTGATGTTACCGGATTTGGTTTTCTGGGTCATATGATTGAAATGATTCGTCCCTCGGAAGTCGATGTTGAGATTGATATGAGTGCCCTTCCAATTATGGACGGCGCGTTAGAAACTGTGAGGATGGGGATTTTAAGCACCCTACAGCCAGCGAATGTCCGCCTACGTCGTGCTATTCGAAACCAGGAACAAGCAGTCAAGTCAGAGCTGTACCCCTTGATTTTTGACCCTCAAACCTCAGGTGGTCTTCTTGCTTCTGTTCCCGCCGAAAGTGCTGAGGCGTGCATCACACAACTCATTAAAAATGGCTATCCCGCTTCTAATATTGTCGGAAAAGTTTTGGAAACAACTGGAGACATTGAACCAGTAACGTTAGTGCTTTAATTTTCAAACTTATTGAACAGAAATAACTCTATACTCGCTAAAACAACTTGAATGCTTAACGGCAGTGGACTTACGAGGTTTAACTCAAATTTTCTATCAGCCTGGCCCATGCTTGTCCTTCGAGCTCCGGGGTAAATCTTGGTTTTAGTTTTTGGCAAGCTCGGTTCAGTTGCGTTAAAAATTGAGGATTAGTTTCTGCTTTTTGCAGCAAAATTGAGAGTGCTTTCTCATTACGCACTGGATAAAGCCCAGGATAGTTGTGACCCAATAAACCGGTATTCCCCGGAATATTAGAAGCAATTATCGGAACATCCGCAGCAATGGCCTCTGATACAACATTAGCACCTCCCTCTTGATTAGAAGACAGAACCATTAAATGAGTCTTTATAAATTCGCGGCGAACTCGACCAGCAGTCACCTCGCCTAACCAATGATATCGTGGGTTTTCCATTTGCTCTTTTTTGGCAGCAATGGCCCAGGTGTCATTGTGTGCTTTACCTAAATGGAAAACTCTAATTTTCGAACTTTTATTTAAAAGCCTTGCAGCCATTGCCGCACGTAAAGGATCTTTTTCATCCCGCAAATGGCCGATAACACAAATATCAAAATTACGTTTCGAGGGATTACGCTGCTGTTTTAAAGGTACAGCTGACTGAATAATAGTATGCAGTTTCTTTGTTAATTTCTGCGGTAGTGCCTCGCCTATTTGATCGTGTAAACACACTAGTGCATCGGCTTTTTCCATCGCACTTAAAGTGATGGTAGTATCTGTTTTTAAAAATGTATTTACGTCTGTACCGCCCAAAACAACGATTAAAGGACCTTTTGGATAGTTAGCTTTGTAAAGGTTAATCGCTTCAGCGCTATGCCGCGCATGTAAGGCAATCATAATGTCGCAAGCAGACCCATCGTATTCTGTGTTAATTTGGGTATTATGACCATAAGATCTTAACAATTTTGCCCATCGAACAATAGAAGTACGATTGCCGTTTTTTGTATATTTATTTGCCGGGGTGATTAAGTTAATTTTCATCAATATTGTCCAAGGGAGCCTATATGACCCAAAGAGTTTCTGCAACATACCTAATCGCTACATTGCAAGATGCCAGAGCAAGAACATTAGAACTTGTGAATGACCTTGATCAAGAACAATTGATGGGCCCCAAACTGCCAGGTGTTAATCCACTCCGTTGGGAAATTGGTCACATCGCTTATTTTTACGAATTCTTCATCCTCCGAAGCCTTTATGGACATGACAGTATTTTAGGACTGAAGGCTGATGAGCTCTATGATTCGATAGCGGTCGCCCATGATACGCGCTGGGATTTACCTCTATTATCAATGACAGAGACATTAACGTATATGAACGACGTTTTGGAGAAGGTGTGCGCACATTTAGTTAATAACAACGAAGACGGACTTGCATCAGAACAAGATAGTTTCATTTATCAGTTCGGCGCGTTCCACGAAGATATGCATACAGAGGCGTTTATTTGGGGGCGGCAAACACTTGGGTACCCTTCCCCGACATTTTCTATCGCAAGTAATGTAGGTTCGCAACGTAGCTTGGGCCCATGGCCTGGTTTTGTAAAAGTTCCTGGTGGTCGATTTAAACTAGGAGCAAACCCGGATAGTCCCTTTATTTTTGATAATGAGAAATGGGCGCACGCCGTGGACGTTAATCAGTTTGAAATAGCTAAAGCACCGATTACATGTTCGGAATTTGCTGCTTTTGTTAAAGATGGGGGGTATCAAAATAAAGATTTGTGGCCTGAGGACGTCTGGCTTTACATGAAAAACAATGACATACATCACCCTGCTTATTGGGTTTCGAAAGGTGCTGACAGGTGGGACTTGAAACAATTTGATAAAACTATCCCCCTTCCTGATCATGCTCCAGTAAGTCATATCACATGGTATGAAGCTAACGCCTACTGTCATTGGGCTGGAGTGCGCTTGCCATCTGAGATTGAATGGGAGGTGGCTGCATTGGGTGATTACAGTTCCACAGGTAATTTATCATTTACAAAAAAACGTCGTTATCCATGGGGTGATACACCACCAAATCCATCGCGTGCCAATTTAGATGGCCGTGCTTTAGGTTGCATTGATGTGGCTGCCCTGGCAGATGGAGATAGTGCCTTTGGCTGTCGCCAAATGTTGGGCAATGTGTGGGAGTGGACCGCCGATACATTTAATCCCTATCCTGGATTTAAGGCTGATGCCTACAAAGAGTACTCGGAGATGTTATTTGGGTCTACTAAGGTTTTACGAGGTGGTGCATGGACAACACGAAGCAGGATGATGCATGGTACATATCGTAACTTTTTTGAACCTCATCGTTGGAATATATTTAGCGGCTTTCGTGTATGTAAACTTTAAATTTCTGTTTAATCCAAAGCTGTTACGTGGATTACAATGACGATAAGTAGAACTCCCACCGAGATAATCCTTATCATAATCAGATTATACTAGACTTTTCAATCAAACTAACGTGGCAAGCTTCTCAGCAAGTTGGGCAACGTCTCCCGCACCAAGACTTTGAGTTTCTAATAAACATATATCTTTATGCCCATGCTTTGCACTAGAGCGTTCATAGGCCGGATCATAATGGTCTTGTAAAACGCGCTTGACGAACCGAGTCCAGTCGTTATCAGCAATTGCCCTTCGCCAATTTAACACCGCGTCACTCCCAACTCGAGCTGCAGCCCAATCTAAAAGAGGATTAAGTCGTTCTGGGTCGGCCATTAAATGTTTGTAGTCCTCGAGAAGAAATCCCACGCGCGCATCAAGAGGTGCGGTTATTTGAATTGACTGAGACCGGCCCATTGATCGCCAAAGTTCGACTGGCACATGACACTTTCCGACACTGTTACTTTCTGCTTCGATAACAACCCCTCTCGATGGATCCAACTGTCGCATGACATCAAAAATGCGTGATTCAAATTTCCGTTGCGACGGCTGAACAACCCCAGGTTCT
>DEBE01000119.1:13904-17674 GCA_002348425.1 Alphaproteobacteria bacterium UBA2964
AACCAAGAAGAGAGCCTCTGTGAGCAGCGAGACCTTCCAGGTCAATCACCTGCGTCCCAAGTTTAGCGGCAGCGCGAAGAATCGTGGTTTTTGCCGTGCCAGTTCTCCCACGCAAAATTATAAGGCGTAATGTCGCTGGTATTCTATCAAGTCCATCCAGAACCCGCTTCCGGTAGGTCTTGTAGCCTCCCTCGAGAAGTGTAACTTTCCAACCAATTTCGCTGAGAATTCGTGCCATGGCACCACTCCGTTGACCACCGCGCCAACAATAAATAAGTGGTGAAAAGTTTCTTGGCGCGTTGACAAGCTTTGTTTCTAAAATGTGAGAGATATTGCGAGAAATTAGCGCTGCGCCGCGGCGTTTGGCCTCGAAACTACCAACCTGCTTATAAATGGTACCAACCTCTGCTCGTTCAATATCGTTCAGTACGGGCATATTGATTGCGCCCGGTACATGATCGTTAGCATACTCGCTTGGAGAACGAACATCGATAATCGTACTGAAGTTTAAAGACAAGTGGTCGGTCGTAGTTTTGATCGGCGGGGACACCCCTGTAATCCTCAGTCAAGTGAAGTAATGCCGGTATAAGATTGTTACCTTGAGATTAACGTCAAAGTAAACCCGTGCCGGACCTATGGTAACAAGATCCTTCTAGACAAGCGATTGAAACCTATATTACATATTTCCAAATGAATGAAAGTCAATCCAAGCTTCAATTCTGTTATCTTCGCTTCAATTATGAACACTTTTAATCGCACCGTTTTTGAAAAGGTCTAACGCGACCCTTCCCCCTATATCCCCGGTAGAAAAGGCCGTAGTCTTTACATGGGCATCAACAGACATGAAGAGGTTTAGCGTCTCTTCTGCTACCTTGTTTTATCTGCATACTATGGTGCTGTTTGGCGATGCATTTTTTGCATAACCGATGCAATAATTTAGCTCTTTGGTTACTGGTCACGATTTTGTAGCATTTTGGTTGGTCTTAGCTAGTTAGCGGGGGCGGTCTTATGTTCGACGAGATGCTAAGCGATCAGAGTCATCGAGGCCGAGAGCCCTATCGAAAACTTCTATTGTGGCTCGAAAACCAAAATTTGAAAAAGTTGTCAAAAAAATCAACTATGGCAGAGGAGTTGTTTCGTCGCGTTGGAATTACGTTTAATGTCTACGGCAATGAGGATGGCGAAGAGCGTTTGATCCCTTTTGATCTCATTCCAAGGATCCTCGCGCTTGATGAATGGCAAAAGCTAGAGAAAGGAATCATACAAAGAGTAGTTGCCATAAATGCATTCTTGCGAGACGTTTATAATAGTCAAGAAATAATAAGAGCCGGCATAATACCGGAAGAACTAATCTATCCAAACCCTGCATTTTTACCCCAAATGTGCGGCTTTATACCACCGGGAGGTGTGTACACGCACGTAGTTGGTGTCGATATCATTCGTACAGGAATAGACGAATTTTTTGTTTTGGAGGATAACGCAAGAGTACCCTCTGGGGTTTCTTATATGATGGAAAATCGTTCAACAATGCTGCACATGTTTCCTGAGTTGTTTACTGAACATAACGTAAAGCCGATTAGTAATTATCCAAAGGAACTCTTCAATTCGCTAATCTCCTGTGTCAAAACGGATATACCGGATCCAAATGTGGTCGTACTCACCCCAGGTATTTTCAACTCAGCTTACTATGAACATTCTTTTCTCGCTGATGAGATGGGCGCAGAACTTGTGCAAGGAACAGATATGGAAATATCAAACGGAGAGGTTATGATCCGTACTACTTCTGGAACAGAAAAGGTAGACGTAATTTATCGGAGGGTTGATGATGATTTTATTGACCCTTTGTCTTTCAATTCGAAAAGTATGCTCGGAACACCGGGATTATTTGATGCTTATCGTAAAGGAAATATAGTACTAGCTAATGCTCCTGGTGCAGGAATTGCCGATGATAAGGCGATTTACTCCTACATGCCTGAAATCATAAAATTTTATACAGGTGAAACACCGCTGTTAGATAACATCCCCACATGGAAATGTTCCGATGCGGAAAGTCTAAGATATGTTCTCGAAAATTTAAGGGAGCTGGTTGTCAAAGAAGTACATGGTTCCGGCGGCTATGGGATGCTTATAGGACCGGCAGCTAGCAAACGTGAATTATCCTCATTTGCAAGGAAACTTAGATCTAACCCTAGCAAATACGTCGCGCAACCAACTTTGGCGCTTTCCACTGTACCGATACTGACAAAAAGTGGTCTCGCACCTCGTCATGTTGATTTCAGACCATTTGTTCTCGTTTCTCCGGATACAATAAAAGTCACGCCGGGGGGGTTGACGCGGGTTGCCCTCAAAAAGGGTTCTTTAATTGTGAATTCTAGTCAAGGTGGTGGTACCAAAGATACTTGGGTGCTTGGAGTTTAAATGCTTGGACGGCACGGCAATAATTTGTTCTGGATGGCGAGATATTTAGAGCGTAGTGAAAATATGGCGCGAAGAATACAAGCTGTATTGCACCATTCCCTATCGCGTGAAGATGAGGGTCGAGACGAGTGGGCGGAGATAATTACTAATAGTGAATTAGCTCACGTTTTTGATGAGAAATATGACAGTTTTTCTATGATAAATGCTATTAATTTTCTATTAAGAGAGAGGCAAAATCTTAATAGCGTCATAACGCTTATTACAAAATCACGCCAAAATGGTCGCGCAGTAAGAACCTCTTTGACACAAGAGGTTTGGATGTCACTAAATGAAACCTGGATCTCTAGTGAAGCTCTGTTAAGACGTCCTGTGAATATCCATGATTTACCGATTGTTCTTGAGGAGATTATAAAGGGTAGCTCTCTATTTCGCGGCGCGCTTTATGGAACAATGCTCCACAATGATATTTTTAATTTTCTTCGACTAGGTACTTATGTAGAGCGCGCGGATAATACGTTAAGAACTGTTTACTCTAAATACCACCGATTATTACCTACTGCGAACGTAATAGGCGGCAATGAGAGCCAAAGTCAGTGGGAAGTGATGCTTCGTTCGCTTTCCGCCTGGCGCTCCCTTAATTGGTTGAAAAAGGGCAGAATTGATCCTGTTAGCGTTGCAGACTTTTTAATCTTTGATCAGCGTATGCCACGATCAATTAATTTTTGCTATTACGAGGTAGTTTCAAATCTTACAGATCTGGCAAGGTTGTACAAAAAAGAATACAAGAGCTTGGATTTGGCTAGAACTTTGTGTTGTCAATTGAAAAAAGATCGAGCAAAAAATATACATAAGATTGATCTTAAATATTTTATAACCGAGCATATTATTAAAAATAATGAATTGGGCTCGATAATTGCTGATGATTTTAACCTTGTTTAAAAATGATTAATAAAATTAGCCATAAAACAATAATCGAATATCAAACAGCTCCTAAATCTGTCGTACAGCGATTGCACCTTACACCCTTGAAACTTGCTCATCAGCGTGTCTTAAAATGGGAGATTAATATCGCTGGTGGTGCCATAGAGTTAGAGACAGTTGATCATCATGGGAATGATGTTCATATATGTCGCCATTACTCTGACTTTAAAAAAATGGAAATTACTTGTTGCGGAACGGTAGAGGTTTCGGACACCGCCGGGGTATCTGGCGTTCACAACAATAAAATTCCTTTGAGTGTTTATAAGAATAGCACGGCCCTTTCGACGCTCGGCCCAAGTCTTCGGCGGATAGGTAAAGAGTTTAGAATTCTGATGAGAAATAAATCATATGACGAACTTTCTATTTTACAT
>DEBE01000119.1:18060-19212 GCA_002348425.1 Alphaproteobacteria bacterium UBA2964
GATGTAAATACAACCGCGGAAATGGCTATGGAAATTGGCAGCGGTGTTTGTCAGGATCATGTCCATGCCTTTTTAGCTGTTTCACGATCGCTTGGTTTCAGCGCTCGATATGTTAGTGGTTATTTAATGATGAATAAAAATTCTGTTCAAAATGCAAGTCATGCGTGGGCCGAAACACATATTCATGGATTGGGATGGGTAGGTTTTGACGTGTCTAATGGCATATCGCCAGATGATCGCTATGTAGCCCTTGCAACAGGTTTTGACTATACCGATGTTATTCCAATATCAGGTGTAAGATTCGGAAATGGTGGCGAAGAGATATCAACACAAATATTGGTCAGCCAACAATAATATAGGTCATTAAATTATGTCATATTGTGTAGCACTCAAGTTATCTCGTGGTTTGGTATTTATGTCTGATACTCTAACCAACGGGGGGTTTGATAACATTTCTGAGTACCCTAAGACATTTTCTTGGGGGGTTTTGGGGGAAAGACAAATACTATTGACGGCAGCTGGAAATTTAGCGACCAGCCAAGCCGTTGTAAGTTTGTTATCAGAACAAACAAAGACGCGAGATGATCGATCTCCCTCTATATTGAGAGCGCCTACAATGTTTCAAGTCGCGCGTGCGGTGAGCAAGACATTGGCCGAGGTAATAGATATTTCCTCTAAGGGTCAGCAAAAGGCTGAGAGTACTTTTTCGGCTACATTTATACTTGGAGGCCAAATAAAAGGTGGCGACGTACATCTTTACTTAATTTATCCCGAAGGCAACTTCATCGAAGTTTCAAAAGAACGACCTTTTTTTCAAATCGGAGAGACAAAGTATGGCCGCCCGATATTGGTGAGAGCATTTGATCCTCTTATGAGCTTCGAAGAGGCGGTTAAGCTATTGATGGTCTCATTTGATTCGACAATAAAAGCGAACCTCACTGTCGGGTTGCCAATTGATCTAAATATATATGAGGAGAATAGTTTTACCTCTCCCAATTCAATTAAAATCACGAATGAAAATTCATATTTTCAAATGGTCTCTAAGGGATGGGGTAAAGCATTAAAAGAGAGCCTGGCTTCTTTACCAAAGTTTGATTTCGACGATTGGATATCAAACTAAAAACTTTATAACTAGATATAATTGTGTGACAT
>DEBE01000199.1 GCA_002348425.1 Alphaproteobacteria bacterium UBA2964
CGGTGCCTATAATGCTATTTAAAGAGCTTCTCAATATTCCTAATCTTTTAAAAATTTAAATTGATAGGCGTCGCCTTTAGTAATGACCCGACCCGCAGTAGGGCTGGGGAAATGTGCGGGTATAACTAGAGTGTCTGTATCGGCAATAGTCGCTAGTAACTTTCGCCTAGTCAACGCAGATTGGTTAGCATCCCAGCAAAAACATGACGACCAATCCGGTTCGACACATTGTAAGGCGTGATGCATAACGTCTCCGGAAAATACTGCACGCCGATGACCAGATTTTAAGTTAATACAAACATGTCCCGGAGAATGGCCTGGGGTTGAGGTAATCCAAACCATGTCATCAAGTTGAAAATCATCTTCTACCAGTATCGCCTGTCCGGCTTCCACGATGGGTTGACAATTTTGGAGCCATACATTGCCGGGCGGTTTAGACCCTTTTTTCGTTTCCGCCTCCCACGTTTCATATTCCCGTTTACTGAATATATATTTCGCGTTTGGAAAAGTAGGCACCCAGCAACCATCGATAAGACGGGTATTCCAGCCACAATGATCTATGTGAAGGTGTGTACAAAAAACGTAATCTATGTCTGTGAATCGTAATCCATTTCTTTTGAACCCATCAAGCCAAGGCTGTTTCGGAAAATCGTGTGGGGGACCATAACCCTTATCCTTACCAAGACAGGTGTCGATCAATATCGTGTGATAGGGGGTTTTTAATATAAAGGTCTGGTAGGTTATGACCAACAAATTGTGATCAGCATCGTAAACAAATGGCTCCATTTTTTTCAAATGAGAAATGGCAATTTCTTTATCGCAGGTTGGATACATAAGCTCCGGAGCACGCCAAGGCCCATCGCGTTCGACAATTCTATTTACGGTTACTTCACCGAGAGTTAACGGTTTCATAAATTTGACAATCCCTTGCGTTTCTAAGCCAACATTACCCTGTATTTTTCTAAACAGCTTCGCACTATCGCAAGGTGGTATCACGGTATCTTTCTATTTTGTCTTCATCTACCTCAATACCAAAACCTTTGCCTTCGGGCACTTCTATACAACCCTCGACTAACTTAAAGGAATCCTTGATCAAGTCATCAATGTAATAGATACCACCTACGTTACCATTTTGTGATTCCGCTGGCATCGAGACAGGCACGACGCAAGATAATTTCACGGGACTTGCTGCTGCAGCGAGATGAATATTTGCTAAATTACCAACTCCGGTCTCAACTGACCCGTTTACGTTACATAAAAACTTAGCCGCGCTCGCCACAGATGCCACCTCCATTGCACCATATAAACCACCGGGCTTGGTGGTATAAATCGAGACAACATCAGCCGCCTTTTTCTCGAATATTTCCAGTACATCTCTTGGAAACCAGGCACTTTCATCAGCCATTACCGGTGTCTCTAGAACGCGGGTTACCTCGCTTATCCTGTCAATTCCTTCAACAGGCTGTTCCGCATATTTTAGACCAAATGGTTCCATCTTTCTAATAACCCTAACGGCATCACGGGGTGTTGCATAGCCACAGTTAGCATCAACACATAAATCAATATTGTCACCGACCGCCAGCCTTACACGCTCGACGATTTCGACATCTCTATTTGGGTCAACTCCAACTTTTATTTTGATAGTCTTTATCCCTTCATCAACAACCTGCTTACACTCTTCAACAGCCTCCTCTATATCAAGAAGTCCTATTGAGTGTGTTACCGGGATCCTGTCACGAACTCTACCACCAAGCAGCTTCCAAACCGGTGTTCCTAAGGTTCGACCAGCTAAATCGTAAGCTGCTATATCTACTGCAGCTTTAGCATAGGGATAACCTTTTACGATTGCATCCATCCTTTGATGCAGATCCGCAATATTACCAACTTCGCATCCAACCACGGTTGGAGCTAGATAATTCTCTACTATAAATTTAGTTGTCCCCGGGGACTCTCCGAAATATCGCCCGTAATCTCCGCCCCAGTCCTTCAATGCTGGAGCCTCGCCCCAACCGACAATTCCATTATCACTTGTCAACCGCACCAGAATATAACCACCTATCGGCTCGGTGAGACCCGTCCACTTATGCTCACGCCTAGTGGGCAAAGATACATGGACTACTTTAATTTCTTTAATAGCAGGCATCGTAATATCCTATTCATTTGATATTCCTGAGGTTTGACTATTCCCTAACAAGTGTCAAACCTCTATACAAAATATCACCTCGAAGGGTTTTTTTTATGTTTAAAGAGATAGATTATAGGTAATTATGAATTTGTACATAAAACCCACGACCGTTCAGGAAGCAGTAAATGCTCTTGCTGAAAATTCACTGTTGGTTTTAGCCGGTGGAACCGATTACTATCCTTCTCGTGTTGGAAGGCCGCTCGATGACGACATTTTGGACATCAGTCATATTCAGGGGCTAAGGGGAATTTCTGAAAAAGAAGATTATTTTCGCATTGGAGCCCTTACGCGGTGGTCTGATTTAATCGAGAAAGATCTTCCCTCTTATTTTGATGGATTAAAACTTAGTGCAAGGGAGGTGGGTGGAAAACAGATACAAAATATCGGGACCATAGCCGGTAATATTTGTAACGCTTCACCTGCTGCTGATGGGATACCTCCTCTTCTGTGCTTAAACGCTGAAGTAGAGCTCGAATCTTTGCGTGGTAAGCACTCGATGGCACTTGCAAAATTCCTTATGGGTAATCGAAAAACCCGCCGTGCTATCGATGAAATAGTAACCGGCTTTCGTATTCCGAAGCTAAAATATCCCGCTGATGCAACTTTTCTCAAACTTGGCTCAAGAAAGTATCTAGTTATTTCTATTGCAATGGTTTCTATGATTATCGAAAAACACAATGGAACCATTGTCAGCGCACGCATTGCTATCGGATCATGTTCAGCAGTTGCCAAACGTCTGCACTTACTTGAAAGATCTTTGTTGGGACAACGCATTTTACCTGGTATCTCCAAACAAATAACTGCCCAACACTTAAATCAATTATCACCCATCGACGATGTTCGTGGCACTGCTGAATACCGAAAAGATGCCGCACTCATACTTATCCGTCGAGCTTTAGAACAATTAGTTTCCTAAAATGCCTAAATTTAAATTAAACGTTAATAGTAAGGAAAAGGTCGTTGAAGCACCGCCCGTGAAACGATTGGCAGACGTTCTACGCAACGACTTAAATTTGACCGGGACAAAAGTAGGGTGCGACGCAGGAGACTGTGGAGCGTGTACCGTGATCCTTGATGGTAAACAGGTCTGCTCCTGCCTCGTGCCTTTGGCCCAAGCAGATGGCCGTAATGTCCTTACTATTGAGGGTCTATCTAACGATGGTGACCTTAACGCCCTGCAAAAGGCCTTTCACCATCATGGGGCCGCTCAATGTGGGATTTGTACTCCAGCAATGCTGATGGCAGCCACCGAACTTTTAAAGAAATACAGTTCTCCAACCGAACAACAAATCTGTGATGCCCTCGGCGGTGTCCTTTGCCGATGCACAGGATATAAAAAGATTATTGACGCTATTTTGCAAGTAAATGCTTCCTCTTCAATGACCATAACCCATCCCGAGGTTGGTGAAGCCGTCGGAGCCAGGGTCGTTAAACTGGATGGTAAAGAAAAAGTTAACGGTTCAGAATTGTATGGGGCAGATCAGGCGCCCAGGAATGCCCTATGGTTGCGCGTCATCAGATCGCCTTACTGGAATGCGACCTTTTCATTTGGTGATCTGTCCGCATTCAAAAATAAATTCTCCGGACTTGTTGATATTTTAACCGCCTCGGATATACCCGGATTAAACGGCTTTGGAATTTATCCAGATGTGAAAGACCAGCCGGTCTTGGCAACCGGCTTCGTCCGGTATCGCGGTGAGGCAATCATGGCACTTGTCGGTGATTTTGAAACAATAGAGTTAATAAAAGATGAAGACGTACCAATTAAGTGGCAAGAGCGAGAGGCGTTGCAAGGTTTCCAAGCCCCACTTTCTGACGACGCACAACAAATACACGACGATCGTCCCGGTAATATTCTAGCGAACGGCGAAGTTCTAAAAGGGAATATTGAGTCAGGTTTTAGAGAGAGCGATGTCATTTGTGAGGGATCCTTTGAGACGGGTTTTGTGGAACACGCTTATATTGAACCTGAAGCCGGGTGGGCCCAACGCGTTGGTAACCGGATGGAAGTAACAGTGACCACCCAAAGTCCTTACATGGATAGAGATGAAGTCGCAATCATACTGGGAATTCCGCCTGAGGATGTAAGAATTATCCCGACCGCTTGCGGTGGCGGCTTCGGTGGCAAGCTTGACCAGACCGTACAACCCCTTGTGGCAATAGCCGCTTGGAAGCTCAACCAACCCGTTAGATGCACCTATAACCGCCTGGAATCAATGGCGTCCACAACAAAACGGCATCCATCAAAAATTAATGCGCGATATGGCTGTGACAAAGAGGGAAAACTAAAAGCCTTTGAATTCAATGGTGATTTTAATACCGGAGCCTATATATCATGGGGTTTAACAGTTAAGGACCGTGTGCCAATACATGCCTCCGGCCCTTACTTTGTTCCAAACATAAATACCAAATCCCGAGCTTTTTTTTCTAATGAAACACCAGCAGGAGCTTTTAGAGGGTTTGGTGTTCCACAAGCAGCCATTGCCCATGATGCTCTTATGGACATGATGGCCGAGAAAATTTCCATGGACCCATTAGAATTTCGATATCTTAATGCCATTCGGAAGGGACAAGAAACATCAACCGGGCAAAAACTCAAAAGTGCGGGGTTGGATCAGTGCTTAGAAGCACTCCGCAAAGACTGGCGATCTTGGCGTTTAGAAGTGGAGGACCACAACTCTAAACAACCAGTTGTCCGACGTGGTGTAGGCATTGGATGTATGTGGTATGGTTGCGGCAATACTTCTATCGCAAACCCCTCGACGATGCATATAGCGGTTAAAGTTGATGGGACGGTTACTCTTTACTCAGGCGCCCAGGATATTGGACAAGGAACAAACACAACTATGATGCAAGCCGCTGCTGACGGGCTTGGTATTGCATTAAATCAACTGAAACTAATTACAGGCGATACCGACTTAACAGCCGACGCTGGAAAAAGTTCAGCATCGCGTCAGGCCTATGTTTCTGGCAACGCAGCTAAACTCGCCGGTGAAGACCTTCGCGGGCAAATATTACGGATGGCTAACGTCGGTCAGAAAGCTTCTATAAATTTTGATAGTGGTAAGATTACCGTTCAGGAAAAGACTAGTACCCATGTGATCGAATTGTCCTCCTTAGAACAAAACTCTCTGGGAGAGGTTTTCCTCGGAGAAGGTCAATTTGACCCTCCTACCGAACCCCTAGATAACTATGGGCAGGGGAACCCATATGGGACATACGGTTTTGCAGCTCAAATAGCTGATGTTGCAGTCGACACTCAACTCGGTACTGTTAAAGTTCTCCGAATTGCTGCCGCTCATGATGTCGGCAAATCCCTAAACCCCCAACAGGTCGAAGGCCAAATTCATGGAGGCATAGCCCAGGGACTAGGCCTTGCACTCATGGAGGAATTTATCCCTGGCAAAACAGAGAACCTGCATGATTATTTAATACCGACAATTGGGGATATTCCTGATATGAAAACCTTCATAATAGAAGACCCAGAACCCACGGGACCTTGGGGTGCAAAAGGCATTGGAGAACCGGCCCTTTGTGCAACGGCCCCGGCCATTTTTGGAGGAATTTATCAAGCTACAGGCGTCCGAGTAAACAAGGCACCTTGCACGCCAGACAGATTACTAAAAGCAATAAAACTCAAATTACAACATTTGGAGTAAGAATTATGCTTAGGCTTTTTGCAGTTATTATAATCTTTGGACTGAATTCGGGTAATTTGTTAGCGCAACACCACAAAATGGACGGTCATAAACATGACCACCATAAAGGTTCGCACCATATAAAAGTAAACGACCCATGGTCTCGTGCATCAGTTAGCAAAAATGGAGTTGTTTATTTAACAATATATAACCACGGAAATTATACCGAAAACCTATTGAGCGCCTCCGCCTCTGTTGCCAAAAAGGTACAGTTACACACTCATAAAACGGAAAATGGCATTTTAAGAATGCGGCATCTAAAATCGATATCGATCCCACCTAAAAGTTTTCTGCACCTGAAACCTGGCGGTCATCATATCATGCTTATAGGTCTTATCAAAAAACTCAAGAATGGTAATACCTTTCCTCTCAAACTAAGGTTTCAAAAAGCGGGAAAAGTTCTTGTGAATGTTAACATTCGACATGCAGGTGCGCTGGGTAATCATTCCCACCAACACAGTCTGCCAACAAACAAAAAACATCAAAAACATTAAAATCTTAAGTTTTTAATATTAATTCAACTAGCTTGTCCCCAAATAAGCTTGTTGTGCAATATCCCCCAAGATCTGGGGTGCGAGTAGTTTCCGCCGCTAAGAGAGCGTCAGTTTTTTCGGACAGTGATTGGGCCGCTGCTAAATAATTCTTTTTATTAAATTTAGATCCAAGGTGCTCAAACAACATCGCAGTGGAATAAATTATAGCAGCCGGATTTGCAGAATTCTTACCCGCAATATCGGGTGCAGAACCATGTGCAGCCTGTGCTATCGCATGATCAACTCCAACATTGATGGAAGCCGCAAGCCCGAGTCCGCCGGCTAATTCTGCAGCCTCGTCGGACAAAATATCACCAAACATATTTGTTGTAACTACCACATCAAATCTTTCAGGAGTTCGTACAAGAAGCGCTGCCATTGCATCAACAATTACTTTATCAAACTGTACATCAAGAAAATCTTTTGAAACGGCCTCGACTTGCTCAAGAAACAAACCACTATAATGGCGTAAAACATTTGCCTTGTGAACGGCGGTTAGACGTTTACGACGCCTTTGCGCTAATTTAAACGCGGTTACCGCTATTCGCCTGCAGCCTTCCTTTGTCGCCTTTCCCACCGCGAGAGCTAAATCAGGCGTGGGCATGAATTCCCCGGTACCAACCACCATATTGCGATCGGCATAGAACCCTTCTGTATTTTCACGAACGATAATTAAATCCATTTTTTTAACATGTCCGCAAACACCATCACGGACCTTACTAGGTCGAATATTTGCGTACAGATCGAAATTTTTTCGGAACCAGGAAGAAATATTGATGCCGCCCTCTGCTTCGGATGGATAGTCCTCTGTAGAAGCAGGCCCGAGGACGACGCCATCGGCACTATTAGCCATTTTTGCTACTTCCTCAGTAATGGTTACGCCCGATGATTTAAGACTGGAAAGTCCTACATTTTGTCGGTTTAAACTGAGACCAAGAGAAAATTTTTTATCCAAGGCCTGAAGTGCCGCTTCCGTAACTGATACTATTTCCGGCCCAATTCCATCACCGGGCAAAATGAGAATTTTCATTATCTGATTTTCACTGAATTAATCATATCCGAATCTACTAATATCCTGTGTGTAAAAATGATTAATTAAAATTAACTGATAAAAATGATAAATGTTTCCTTTAGCTATCATTTAACTAGCAAAAATGGATTTTCTTGCCTTTTTACGCTTACGCCTTTTTGATGAGGCACCACTCTTGCCTTTATCCATACGAGAAAGGATAGCATACCGTTCCTTATGCTCTGCTGCATTACCGTATTGAGCAGCTAATGTCATAGCCCGGCGCAAATATAGGCCAGCATCATACTCATCGGTAAAACCGATAGCACCATGCATCTGAATGACGGATTTGGTTACTGAAACAACAGCCTCTGATGCCCTCGCCTTCACCGCGGCTACCATTGCCCTATTACCATTTCCTGAGTCAAACGCCTCGCAGGCCTGATATAGCAGTGACCGTGTTAATTCAATTTCTATGTGATCATTCACCGCACGATGCTGCAGAGCCTGGAAACTCCCAATCGGACGACCAAATTGCTCACGGGTTTTCATGTAACTTGTAGCGAGGTCCAGAGCTTGCTCCATAACTCCGAGCATCTCAGCGGAAACCCCCAACAGAATTCGATCATGAATATTTGCCGCAAGAATCTCACCCTGCTTGACTCCAGAAATCAGTAATTCATCAGCCATAAGCGTTGCTTCGGTAAATTCCAGCGTACCATGAGCTGTACCATCAACCGAACGCGATATTCTTATATTGAGGCCACGGGTATCTTGAGGAACAATTATCAATATAATTCCGTCAGAGGTATTAGCGTCAACTATAAAGCCATGAGCGGCATCTGAAAACGGAACACCCCGACGCACTCCAGTCAGTTGGTATCCATAATGATAATGTTCCGCGAAAATTCGTTCACGCTTCTCATCGGGTACCAGCGGATCCTGCAGGACCGGTAGTAAAATATTTTCACCTGCAACCACCTTATTTAGAGCCTCTTCTGTACCCGCTCCGGTAGCGGCCTGACCGACTCCGACCGCGCGTGCGGCAGCGGCCAAAGCAGCGACGGGTTCGGTTAATAAGCCCCTTCCAGCTTGCTCTAAGACTAAAGCGAGTTCTGTAACACCGAGGCCTAGCCCACCTGACTTTTCTGGGACCATTAAAGATAACCAGCCCGCTTTGGATATAGTTTTTAGACGGCTGTCATCAAACCCTGGTTCTGTGTTGCGTAAATTACGGTGTTTATCTGCACCGCCACAGCGTCCCACGAGTTTTTCGGCGCTTTCTCTTAATAATATCTGCTCTTCGTTTAAAACAAGTTCCATTTAATCAGCCCATCTTTTTTGCATTCAATACAACAAGAGCGTCTAGAGCAAAAGCTCCCTCACCAATTGGCATTGCCACGAACGGATTGATATCGACGGACTCTATTGTATCAGAATTATCAGCGGCTAACCGACCTACCGCAACAATGGCGTCAATTATGGCTTCACGATCATAAGGATTACTCCCTCGGTAACCATCGACCATTTGCCCGGCACGGGTATCATAAATCAACTTTTGTGCGCGCGCACGGCTCATACCGGGGCTACAAAATGAAACATCTTTAATGATTTCTAACCACACACCTCCTAAGCCAAACATAACAACAGGGCCCATCTCGGGATCATTCTGGATACCCAATACTAACTCCAAACCCTTTGGTATAGCTTGAGCAATAAGCCAGCCCTCAAGCTTTAATGCCGGGTCAAACTTTTCAACGTTTAACGCAATCGTTTCACATGCTCTCTTTACCCCAATCTTATCTTCAATGTTAAGTATAACTGCTCCAGCATCAGACTTATGGGTCATGGCGGCAGAAACACCCTTCACTACTACTGGAAAACCAATTTCATTCGCAAAACTTTCTGCTTCGCTGGTAGTCTTTGCAAACTTTTCAATCGGAATTTGGAGCCCATAAGACGATATAATTTCTTTAGACTTTAATTCGTTAAGTGCAAATGGTTCATTATTGGATACATTCTTAAGTGATTCTAAAATTATTTTACTACTTTTACGCTTAATCAATTTCGGATTTTTATTAGAATCTCGAATTCGATCTCTGTAGTTGAATGCGGATCGAAGAGCCCTGAAGGCTCTATCTGGCTCGTTTAGAACTGGAATGCTAGGAAATTTTTTTCGTTCCTCCCTACTAAATGTCGTTAAATCACTAGATGTCGGGGATATCAGCCCTATAGGCTTTCCACCTTTGCTGAGAAAATTTTTCTGAAAACCAATCATCGTATCCAGCACACGCTTGGTTCTCCTTTTATTAGCATCATTGATGCCCTCGCTCGGCGGCAAGTCTTCCTGAAATAAAATCATCCCAATATTTGAATCGTTCTGTATCGCCGTAACCATATCGATGATCGTTTCAAGCTTTTGGTTCATAAAACCTGGAGCGTCTAGAGGATTTGTTACCCGCAAATCATCACCTAAAATTTCCTTGAACTTTGAAGTCGCTTGAAAAGAATACTCTGGCAACGGAACCCCATAACGATCCGCAGCATCGAGTGATAGACCCCGAACACCTCCCGAATATACTAAAACTCCGACATTATCTTTCTCCGGCACGCCGGCATGAACCAGTAATTCGATTAAATCGATTGCCGCATCACCACTTTCTACCCGTATGACCCCGGCATCACCCGCGACTGCATCGAACGCTTCAATTGAGCCTGCCATTGATCCAGTATGTGCCAATGCTGCGGCACGACCTCCTGCTGAAACACCCATTTTTAAAGCAACCACAGGCTTGCCCGCGTCTCGCGCGTGCCGGCAAGCTGATAAAAACTGCTGTGAATTACGAACGGCCTCTATCAAACAAAACACGAGCTTAATTTCAGGATCTTCAACAAAATAATTTATATAATCCGCCGTTGTTAAACCCACTTCGTTTCCGCTGGTAACAATATAACCAACGTCAATGCCACGATCTATCAAAGTGCGCCCGATACCTGGTGTGGTGGTTCCACTTTGTCCAACCATGGCGACTGGACCAGAAACCAACTCCCGGATCCGATCGTCAGGGAGAGACAACGATTTCCCCTTTGCAGATAGACTGCCGAGGCAATTGGGTCCACACACCGCTAAACCAGTTTCTTCAATAACTAAACGAAGCTCTTCTTCAAGTTCTCGCCCCTTATCTGTTCCAAGTTCAGAAAATCCTGAGGCATATATCGTAGCGCTGCGAGTGCCAAGACCGGCCGCCTCACGCAAAATTCCGGTGACAGAGGCAGCAGCACGCATGACTACAAGATGATCTGGTGTTTCTGGAAGATCAGAGAGATTTGAATAACATTTTACTCCCCAAATTTCTTCAAACCGCGGATTCACTGGCCAAACCGGACCACTAAATTTAAAGCGCTTATAATTGGCAAAAATTCGTGCCGTCCAGTCCATAGGGTTTTCGCGCGCACCAAGTATGGCAACGCTTTTCGGATTTAGCAGAGCATTAACCTTGCTCGTCGATTCTCCGCCCATATTACTTCTTTCTTGGTTCTTGAAAAAAAATAAATTTGCTTTTCGATTTTCGCGCAGCAGCATCAAATTTGCAACGGGCCACTGGCCATTGACAGAATTGTATCTGAGTTTACTTTAGCATTGCTGGGATTAATAATCCGGAAAAAAAATGCTAAATCCTCTTGCTAACAAGGACATAGCCATAATTGGTTATGGTGAAGTAAAAAATGTTCGTCGTTCCGGACGATCAACTTATGACCTTGCGTCCGAGGCGACTGCAAGAGTTTTAGAATACGTGGGCCTTAGCACCAAAGATATCGATGGTATGGCAACTGTCCTTCCCTCGAGCGAGGCTGGTAATAATTTTTGGTCGAATTACCTTGGCGATCATTTAGGTCTCCAAACCTCATGGACTCAGACAACGGACATTGGCGGCGCTTCAATGCCTGGCAATGTAGCCCGTGCTGCCGCAGCAATCCAATCAGGTTATTGTGAAACAATCCTATCAATTGCCGCCGCCGCGCCGACAACCCGACGAGTTGATGACCAACGGTCATATCGTTCAGAATTCCGCAACCCAACCGGAATACAAGGCCCACCCGGGGCGTTTGGCCTGATAATGCATCGTTACATGTATCAGTATGATCTAAAATTCGCAGCCTTAGGAAAACTTGCTGTAACCCAAAGAAATGGTGCGATTGTTAATGATTTTGCAGTCGAAGGGCTTCGAAAACCAATGACTATTGACGATTACCTAAATGCTCGTATGGTGTCTACGCCTTTAAGATTACTAGATTCCGTCATGCCCTGTGACGGTGCAAATGCAATCATTATCACTTCAACCGAGAGAGCTAAGAAATTAGGAATTAAAAATTTTGTCCATCCCATTTCTTATTCCGAGCTCACAAACTTTAATATTCATGAACAATTACCAGACATAACCGAAACTGGTTTTGGTATTGCGGGACCAGAAGCTCTTCAAAAAGCTAGAATGTCGACGGACGATATTGATATGTTCCACCCCTATGATGATTTCTTAATTGCAGAGATGTTGCAACTTGAGCAGATTGGATTTTGTCATCGCGGCGAAGGATCTGATTTTTTACTTTCGACTGATATATCACCGAAGGGAACACTTCCTATTAACACCGGCGGTGGACAAATTTCAGCAGGCCAACCAGGCTTGGCGGGAGGGCAGTTGAACCTTATAGAAGCGATACGCCAGCTGCTTGGTGAAGCGGGTGATCGTCAGGTGGAAGCACCCTCTACTGCCATGTGCACCGGGATCGGGGTTATTCCCTATGTCCGTAACTGGGGCACCAGCGCCGTGTTAATTTTAGAGAGAGGATAATGGCTAAAAGCGATAAAAAGCCTCGACCGGCTCCTACTCCCACTAATATAACACAGCCGTTCTGGGATGCGATAAATGAGCACAAGTTTCTTCTTCAGTACGATCCTGCAGTCAAAAAATATCAGTTTTATCCGCGAGGTCTAAGTGTTCATACTGGAAAACAAAATCTGATTTGGCAGGAGGTCTCCGGGAAAGGAACCATTTATTCATTTACTGAAACGATAATCCCAGCCAGAGGCTTTGAAGGAAAAGAACCTTATTTAATCGCAGCAGTAGAATTGGAGGAAGGCGTAAGGTTGATGAGCCTGCTTCACCATTGTTCTAGCGAGGCAGTGACAATTGGTATGCCTGTACGTCTTTGCTGGGATAAAATAAATGAAGATTTTGAATATTTCGCTTTTGAACCGGATGAATAATCACTGATGACTTCTTTTAGTTTTCTTGTAGACAGTCCAGAGGACGCCCAGTTTAGATCTGAGGTTAGGAGCTGGTTAGCCCAAAATCTCCCTGACAATCTTCGCGGCTGGTCGACACGCCCACCCCGAGATCTGATCCAACCATGGCATTATAAACTTTATAAACAAGGATGGATCGCGCCTCACTGGCCCAAAGAATATGGTGGTATGGAGGCAAGTATCTCTGAACAGCTTATCCTCCAAGAAGAGTTAGGACATGCAGGGGCCCCAATTCTCTCCCGTCAGGCGTTGGGGCATATTGGACCTATTTTAATTCGTCACGGCACGGAGAAACAAAAATCTGACCACCTACCTGGAATGCTATCTGGCGACATTATGTGGTGTCAGGGCTATTCAGAGCCAGGATCCGGATCTGACCTTGCAAGCCTCAAAACCCGCGGTGATATTGATGGTAATGAGATCGTTATTAATGGACAGAAAATTTGGACTACAGGGGGTCATTTTGCTGATTGGATGTACGCCCTAATACGGACGGACCCCAATGCGCCAAAAAAACAAGCGGGAATTTCAATGGTACTAATTAACCTAAAAACCGCCGGTATTACTATCCGTCCAATCAAGACAATAGCAGATGATGAGGAATTCGCGGAGGTCTTTTTTGATGATGTTAGAATTCCGATTGGAAATCTCGTTGGAGAACTAAATGACGGATGGTCTGTAGCCAAAGCTTTGCTGGCATCTGAGCGCATTGGAAACGCCAACCCCCAAATGGCACTGCAATGCCTGAATAAATTAGAGCGTGTTGCAAATGCAACAGGAGCTATCAATAATCCCATTTTCCAGGATAAAATTGTAAGCTTAGAGCTAGACGTTCTTGCCCAATCGGCAGTTTTCTCGCATGCAGTTCAGCAGGCCAAAGCTGGAATGGATATCGGAGCGGGCTCTTCTTTCATGAAAATTGTTGCTACAGAAAATATTCAACGTATTTCGGATTTAATGTTTGAAGCCGCGAGGGAACATGCCGCTGACTTAGATCCAATCGAAACAGAAGAAGGCCCCGTAGACGTATCTGTTTTGTGGCGTGAAGTTCGTCGAATAACCATTTATGCTGGATCGAGCGAAATTCAGCGCAATATTACTGCGAAAAGAGTCCTAGGATTACCCTAAAAAACTCTATATATCAGTTGATGCTGTTTGTTGTTCCATGAAAACTGGCTCTTCCCGAGCACCTTCTGCGGCGTCATCTGGCATCAGATCCGGATCCCATAATTTTCCAACGTAGCGACAACCGTTCGCAGAATCGGACTGGTTTGAAGCAAGCCAGACTGCTAATGGATCCATAACATCAACAGGCAAAAGTATCTTATCGGGGCTCTTTGGTCTGTTGGGGTCAGCATCCGCCGAGCCTCCTGGCAACAACGAATTAACAGTAATTCCCGAACCATCAAGGTCTCTAGCCCAAATCAAAGTCTCTGATTCAATTGCCGCCTTGGTAACACCATACGGGGAGTTTCGTGGCCCTGAAAAATTTCGCCTTGACGTTGATACATTGATTATTTTTCCTGACCCTTTAGTACGAAAATGCTCGACAGCGGCCCGCGCCATAAAGAAAGTTCCAATTACATTGACCTGAACGGTTTGTTTATAGATATCGGGGTTTGTTTCGTAAAAGGGCAACGAGTTACCCTGCGGAGGTAAACCTGGCCCACGCATAAAACGTCGGGCATTATTAAACAGAACATCGCACTGGCCAAATACTTCGATAGCCCTTTGGACCGCGTGACGACATTGATCTAAACACAAAATATTTGTCGCAACCGCAAGAGAACGCTGGGAGCCTGCGAGTTCATCAAGTTTTCTAGATGCCTGAGTGCATGCATCTGAATCATTTGAAGCAATGACTAGGCGCGCGCCACACCTCATTAGTGCCGTCGCCATTGAAAAGCCCAACCCCCT
>DEBE01000095.1 GCA_002348425.1 Alphaproteobacteria bacterium UBA2964
TTGCGGCCGCGACTGCACACTCTTTTGTGCCGATTGCAGTTCGATTACTCGATCATATACCCGCAATTGAGCTAGTATTCTTTAGAAATTTAATCGGCCTTTTAATCATTCTTACCATTATTTCGTGGCGCGGTTTCCAATTTTGGAAAACCAATCGCCTTGGATTTCATATACAAAGAAACCTGGCAAACTTTATTGGGATGTGGCTCTGGTTTGCGGGGCTCGCATTTCTTCCAATAGCAAAAGCGGTCGCACTTCATTTCACCGTTCCGCTAATGGTCGTTGTCTTAGCTGTAATTTTTTTACGTGAGCGCCCTGGAATTATGCGTTTAACATGCACGCTGGTAGGTTTCGCTGGGGTGCTTGTTATTCTTCGACCGGGTGCGCTTCCCATGAGCCCGGCAGCTTTTCTAGTACTTGGGTCTGCACTTTCCTATGCGGGAGTAGCAATCTACACGCGTTCCCTAGGAAAAACGGACCATCCGAGCACCACAACATTCTATTACCAATTCACTCTAACAGTTTTTGCTTCCATTTCGATGTTTGTAGGTTGGCTACTAAGCACATTGAACCCGGACCTTGGATTACCCGCCACCTGGTTTACATGGGTAACACCAAGCGTCACTGATATCCCTGCATTACTACTTTTAGCCATCTCAGGAACAGTAGCTCCTTACTGTCTAGTCAGGGCATTTGTACATACTGAAGCCACCATTGTTGAACCAATAGAATATTTACGGCTACCGATCACAGCCGGGATTGCCTACCTCATATTTGATCAATCTACCGATTTATGGGTCTGGGTCGGAGCGGCTATCATTGCCGGCTCAACGTATGTTATGACCCAATCCGAGGCCAAGAAAGTAAGCCAAAATCAAAAGCCCTGATGTCTAACCGAAGTTTTCTTTCTCTGGTGGAGCATTACTATTCAGCAGCCACCCCCACTTTTGAACAGCTCGTGCATAAGTTTCCGGATCAGGCATATTAACCTTAGGATACCGGTCTTTCCAATGGAAAGGTTTGCAAGCATTTATTATAGCACGGCTATTTGTAGTGTCGCCAATTGCCTTTCGATCCGGATGTATTGAGGGGTCGAGACCGGTAGACCAGCCCCTTTGAATTATATCTATATCAGTAGCTGGATCTGCCCGGAAACACAGCGCCCACATTACATCTTCAAGATTGGACGCGTCTATATCTTCATCAACTACAACCACAAATTTACCCGCGTAAGCCCCTAATCTGCATTGTGAAGCAATTTGGCCAGCCTGCGTTGCATGCCCGGGATACCGTTGCTTGATTGACACCGCCGTAAACATCCTTCCTCCTCCACATTCGTGGCACCACGCCACTTGTACATCCGGAACGCCGACCGCCTCGATCTGCTCTTTCAATAAAGCCGACCTCACGACAGCACGATATCTAGACTGTTCTTCTGGTGGCCGTTGTGGCGGACAACCAAGCATAATTGGATTATTGCGATGATAGATAGCCTTTATATCTAGGGTAGGTCCATTGTGTTCAGGATTACCGTAATATCCGGTCCATTCCCCAAAGGGTCCTTCTGAATGAAGTTTTTCTGGGTAACAGAATCCTTCGAGAACGATCTCAGCATTCGCCGGAAAGGGTAATCCGGTATGCTTTCCCATAACGCATTGTAAGGGTTTTCCTCTATATGCTCCCATAATATCGAACTCGCAGACCCCGTATGGGATTTCTGAGGAAGACATAAGAAAACTCAAAGGATCAATCCCTACTACTACACAGACTGGCATTGGCAGGTTCTTTGACATGTATTTCTGGCGATGGAGACGCCCATGCTTACCCGGAGAAATATAAAATCCAACAGTTTTTTTATCATGAACCATTACCCGATAGGTTCCAACGTTAATCCAATTTTCCTCTGGATCACGGGTAACATTAAATGATCCAGTTCCGATATACCTACCCCCATCACCCTCGTGCCAGAGCGGTGTCGGAAATGATAGGACATCCACCTCATCACCTTCCATTATGTTTTCCATTACTGGCCCAGTTTTTACCACCTCATAAGGAAGAGGATTTTGGACGACAGACTGGTACGCTTTATTAAAAGCAACACTTAGTTCAAATTTTGAAAGGTTAGGCGGGAAGCCAAGTGTAATATTTTGCCGGCGCCCACCAAAAAAGTTGGTGAAAACACGATGACCCTTTGGATAGCCGGGTATTTCATCAAAGAGGGCGCATGGTGCTTTCTCGTTATGGAGAAGAAGTTCCGCTGCGAGGCCAATATCTTCCTCCCAGCTGGCTCCTTCAACTCGCCGCAACTCACCCAGTTTTTCAACTTCCTGTATATACTCCCGCAGATCATCAAATTTTACTTGGTGAGAGAGGCTTTTAACCTTGGACCCATCCATTGAAATAACTCCTATTATATGTTTATCAATTTAAAATACGCTTCGTACTATATTCTGTAAATCCGAGTTTGAAGTGAGTCTGAAGAGTAAATTCTGTTATGAACCAAAAAATCACCGCCAACCCGAACCGCACTGAGACTCTTCATGGTATCGCCTGGATGTTAATCGCAGTTGCTGGTCTAGCCGGTATTGTAATTGCTGTCCGCGCACTCAAACCGGATATTGGTATAACAGAAATCCTTTTCTTAAGAGCGCTAATCGGTTTAATTTTTATTTCGGTATTTATGATACCCAGGTGTGGGTATAAAACACTGCGCACCAAGCGTTTACCTTTTCAAATTCTAAGGAATTTTACCCACGTAGGCGCCCAATATTGCGTTTTTTTTGCCGTAATATCCGTTCCACTCGCCGTTGTAACCTCAATTGAATACACAATTCCTGCCTTAACTGCGGCAATTGCAGCGATGACAATTGGCGAAAGAGTAAAAAAATATCGTTGGATTAGTATGGCAGTAAGTTTTGCTGGCGTTCTTATAATTATCCGACCTGGTTTTGTTCCAGTGAGTATACCAACGCTGATGGTTATTTTGGGAGCAATATTATTTTCGGCTCAGAATGTGATGGTTAAGGTTTTATCCCAAACTGAGAGTGCCGGTACCATGGTTTTCACAATGAATCTAATGCAAGGCATTATTCTTGTTGGTCCTGCAATATACTTTTGGGTAACACCAGAATGGCATCACCTGCCATGGCTTTTATTATTAGGAACTTCAGGAATTATAACCCATTTCTGTATAAGCAAGGCTTTAGTTTTAATAGACACTTCGGTCTGCTTTCCACTCGATTTTCTTCGTCTTCCCTTTATAGCCCTAATTGCCTACTTACTTTGGGGTGAAACATTTTCACCGTGGGTACTGATAGGAGCGTTAGTAATTTTTGCGAGTACCTATTTCTCAGTTCGCAGGGAGGCAAAAGAGGCGACCGCTAAGTAATAATTAAAAAGAGGTATAAAAATCAAAAATACCGAAAGATATCTAATATTGACTGATATCTTTACCACTTTTCTTCAAAAATCTATCAAAGGAGTGCTTAAGATTTTGATATTCTGCACAGTCTTTACCACATAGATTTTTTAAAACCTTCAGATATTTTACTGCCTGCAAGGGTTTATTTAGTTCCAAATAGGCTTCGCCAATATATTCATTGGCTCCTTTGTGCTTTGGGTCGATTTTTAGTGCATCCATATAATATTCAATTGCAAAACTAGTCTTTTTAGACTTTCGGTAACTAAATCCCAACAAATTCAAAGCATCGGCGAGTTGAGCTTTATCATCAATTTCTGACTCAACAATTTCATTCAGCAGATCTATCGCAGAGCGGTATTTTTGCCTTTTAATAAAAGAAACTGCTGTTTTGTATTTTGCCGAAGCCTCTTTCGCGGTCAACTCTTCCGCAGAATAAGAGGGCTTATCTAATGTAAATATCAATATAATTGAAAAAATACCGAGGAATAACTTTTTATTTTCCATAAATAAAACCCTTAACCTATAAGGTACAAACCTAACTAGATTTATTGCAGCAAGTAAAACCCCTAATTGAGTATTGTATTAGAAAAATCTATATAAAACATCCCATTAGTACTTTATATTTTTTAAAAAGCTAACGACGCTGCATTTGACTAGAACCGAAAAGAATATCACGTGTTGTTTCGTTCAGGACTTCGTTTGGTTTACGCCGGTAATCAGAAAGAAGTTTCATGCCCTGCTGTACCGCCGGACGCACAGATATCTCATCGAACCAACGTTTAACGTAAGAATAATTATCCCATAGCTGGCCATGATAACGATGAACTCTAACCCATGGCCAGCATGCCATATCTGCAATAGTGTAGAGCTCACCTGCCAAAAATTTTGTTCTTGAAAGTTGTCGATCCATTACTCCATAAAGACGGCCTGCTTCTTCAGTAAAACGCGTGATCGCATAGGGCACACGTTCAATCGCAGCATCTCGAAAGTGGTGAGCCTGACCACAAATTGGCCCAAGGTTAGCCATCTGAAACATCAGCCATTGCAGAACTTCATAACGTTCTGTTCCTATGGATGGTAAAAATTTTCCGGTTTTTTCCGATAAATAGACTAAAATTGCACCTGATTCAAAAATTGAAATTGATTTACCACACGGTCCGTCCGAGTCTAATAAAGCTGGAATGCGGTTATTTGGGCTCAGCTTAAGGAATTCAGGTTTGAACTGATATCCACCAGTGATATCAACCTTTTTTACCACATAATCCAGGGCACACTCTTCAAGCATAATAGAAATTTTATGCGCATTAGGTGTAGGCCATGCATAGAGTTTAATCATTTTTTCTCCTATTCCTCTGTGTACCACGATGCACAGTATAGGTGGTTGCGCAAAATATTATAATTGCACCAATCCATGTCCAGATATCAGGAAATTCACTAAAAATTATCCAGCCAAATACAGCACCGAGAGGCATTCTCAAGAAGTTAACCGGTTGGACGACCCTCGCTGCCGCTATTGCAATTCCTTTTGAAACAGTTATGTAACCAATGGTTGATAACACCGCAGCCCCAACAATCGTTGGCCAATCTGAAAGATAGGGTAGTTGCCAATCTTTGATAGCCATTGGGAGAGAAACAGGCACCAACAGGATATTGGCATAAAATACAATAACTGTAGTGGTAACCGATTTTGAAAGTGATTTTATCAAAGTGTTTACGCTTGCGTAACTAGCTGCACAGGCCACGGCAGCAATAGATGCAGTAGTTATTTCTATAAAGCCCGGTCTCAACACAATCAGAATGCCTGCAAAGCCAATAAAAGTGGCAACCCAACTTGCAAGGTCAGATCTTTCACGCAAGAAAATTATTGCGAAGGCAATGGTAAACAGTGGTGTTGCAAACTGAAGAGCAAAAAATTCCGCAACAGGCATCCGTCCCGCTGCATAAAACCACAGAAATATACCAACATATGAAAAAATGCCAGTCATCAAAACTGGGATTGGCCTTTTTGGCCAAAGAGAAGACCATCGAACTCTATAGATCATCGGGGCCAGCATGATGACCGCTATAACGGATCGAAAGAAGGTCAGCAAAAAAGGTGAATAAGCGTCACCTATAAATCGAATAAGAATAGCAGAACCTACATAACAAAATGCACTGACAGCCATCCAGAATGCCCCTTGGACAGCCAAAGGAAAATTCATCATGAATTTTTATAACCTTTGGCTGTCCGGGCACCCCTCCGCACAGCGTAGGTGGTTGCAACAAAAATTATCACTGCACCTATCCATGTCCATATATCTGGAAACTCATTAAATAAAACCCAGCCAAAAATCGCTGCAATTGGCATTCGCATAAAATTTACAGGTTGGACAACCCTCGCAACAGTTAACGCAATTGCCTTAGTAACCGAAAGGTATGCGATGGTAAGACATAAACAAATGGCAACAATTACTGTGAAGTCATACGCACCTGGAGTTTTCCAAGTGGTGTAGGCCATTGGCAAGGAAATGGGTATCATGAGAAGGTGTGCATAATATACAATCATTGTGGGTGATACATTGCGTGATAGCGACTTTATAACTGTATTGTCACTCGCATAGAATAATGCACTAATGAGTGCAGCTATTGCAGCAAACGAAACTTCTATAATTCCTGGTCGCAGTATTAAGAGTACCCCACTAAATCCGATCAAAGCTGCTAGCCAACTGCGCACATCTGATTGCTCGCGCAAAAAGATAATAGCAAAAGCCATAGTCAGAAGTGGCGTCACAAACTGCAAGGCAAAAAAATCTGCAATCGGCATGGATGCTGTCGCAAAAAACCAAAATACAATCCCAAGATAGGTGAATACTCCTGTGAGGAGGTGCATAAAAAAGCGTTTAGGTATAAACATCAGACTGCCGCCCTCCCGTAGATAAAACGGTGCTAAAACTGCGACAGCTATTAGGGAACGGATCATGGTCATTTGATATGGTGTATAGGTGTCCCCAATTTCCCTAACCAAAGAAGCAGAGCAAGCATAAAATATACAGCTCGACAACATCCACAAAGACCCCAGGATAGCACCCGAAATAGGCCTCATATTTTCTTGCCCTGCTGCACCGCGTACCATGCCGCTCCGAAAATTATGATTGCTCCAACCCATGTCCACAAATCAGGAAATTCGCCAAAGACCATAAATCCCATCGCTGCCGCTATGGGCATTCTCAAAAAATTCATAGGTTGAACTACCCGTGCATCAGCAAGGGAAATGCTGGAAGCTACACAGAATTGTGCCATTGTTGCGGAAAGAGCCACTCCAATAAGGATGGGCCAATCTTCCGACTGCGGCGTCTTCCAAGTTAGATAAGCCGGTATCGCTGATAAAGGCAAAATAAGCACATTAACATAAAAGGTCATTACAGCAGGAGAGTCATATCGTGACAGGACCTTGATACAGGTATTCACGAATGCGTAAGCGCCGGCTGTACCGAGGGCCGCAATTATACCCAGAGAAATGGGTATATACCCTGGACGAATTATGACTAGCACACCGAGGAAGCCGACTATGGCCGCCAACCAACTTTTGAGGCCTACCTTTTCTCTCAATAAAAGCGCAGCAACTGCTATTGTAAATAGCGGGGAAACAAACTGTATCGCAAAGAAGTCACCGACAGGCACATGTTCGGTAGCGTAGAACCATAGAAGAATTGCAAAATAAGTAATCAACGTCCTTACACAATGCAGGGGAAACGCCTTGGTTTTAAGTTGGGCAACACCGCCTCGAAGAATAAATGGAGTAAGAATCATCACTCCAAATACACACCTCAGAAAGGTCAGTTCGAACGTAGGATAGCTCCCAGCTAAATAACGAGTGAGTGTTGCGGAGAAAACATAACAAAGTGAAGCGGCCAACATCCAGATGGCACCCTTTATCGAATTTGAGTATGCGACATCTGTCACTTAATAGTGGCCTCCTTTTGTATAACGTAATAGGCCGCCACAAAAATTACCATTGCGCCAACCCAGGTCCATATTTCAGGCATTTGACCAAACATAATATATCCGATCGTGGCAGTGAATGGCATCCTAAGAAAATCAAAGGGCCATACAATTCGGGCATCTGCAGAAGCAATCGCCTTGGTTAAAGTCCATTGCCCTCCTGTGGTAAAGATACCTAAAGCAATAATCCATCCAATGGTATCGATTGGTGGCCATCGCCACGCAAAAAGCAATGGGATCAGAGCTAAAACCAGCATTATTATATTGCCATAAATAGTGATTGTCGTTGTGGTCTCTGTGCGGGTCAGTATCTTAATAAAAATATTAGTAATACTGTAAAATAC
>DEBE01000238.1 GCA_002348425.1 Alphaproteobacteria bacterium UBA2964
CGTAGAAACAGGTGAACCTTATTTTATTTATATTGATCATGTTAATAAGGCGATACCGGAACATCATAAACTTGCAAACTTACAAGTTAAAATGTCGAATTTATGCAGTGAGATCACTCTTCCGACCGGTACGGATAAAGATGGCCAGGAACGTACTGCAGTTTGTTGTCTTTGTTCCTTAAACTTAGAAACTTGGTCTAGTTGGAAAGATAATTCACAATTTATTCCGGACGTAATGAGGTTTCTTGATAATGTACTGCAGGATTTTATTGATAACGCGCCGGATGAAATGTCTCGAGCTCGTTATTCGGCTATGCGTGAGCGTTCTGTAGGACTTGGGGTTATGGGTCTGCATTCTTTTTTTCAGTCACAAAATATCCCTTTTGAATCCGTTATGGCTAAGGTTTGGAATAAAAAGATATTTAAACATATTCGCGAACAAGTGGATGTTTCTTCAGTAAATTTGGCTGAAGAGCGAGGTGCCTGCCCCGATGCCGCTGATTATGGAATTATGGAGCGGTTTTCGAGTAAGATGGCAATCGCACCAACAGCATCTATATCTATTATTTGTGGCGGGTCCTCGCCAGGCATTGAGCCAATAGCAGCTAACTCCTTTACACATAAGACATTGTCTGGATCGTTTAGTGTTAAAAATAAATATTTAAAAGCCATGTTGAAAGAAAAAGGTAAAGACACTGAGGAGATTTGGTCTTCAATCACGACCAATGAGGGATCTGTCCAGCATCTTGATTTTCTGTCAGAAGATGAAAAGGATGTTTTCAAAACAGCATTCGAACTCGATCAACGTTGGATTATAGATTTAGCCGGTGACAGGGCGGAGTTCATATGTCAGTCTCAATCAGTAAATATATTTTTGCCGGCTGATGTGGAAAAGAAATTATTACATCAGATACATTGGCAAGCTTGGAAGAAGGGTGTGAAAAGTCTGTATTACTGTCGTTCAAAATCAATTCAACGGGCAGAAGCAGTGTCCCAGAAGCAGGATACAAATGAAATAACTGGTGAGGGAATAATGCCTTTGCCTTCACCTGATGCCATCAACGTTACAATCGCTGAACCCACAACTCAAAATACGTCAGAAAATGAAAATGACTATGAAGAATGTCTCTCTTGTCAATAAATATCAGCTTCAATAGGAAAAGGTAATATGTCGCTGTTGGAAGAAAAAATCGTATATAAACCGTTTCGTTATCCTTGGTGTTATGACGCTTGGTTAACCCAACAACGTGTTCACTGGATTCCAGAGGAAGTACCTTTGGCGGATGACGTTAAGGACTGGCATAATAAATTGAAGCCTGAAGAACGTCATACGTTGACCCAAATATTTCGCTTTTTTACCCAAGCGGACATCGAAGTAAATAATTGTTATATGAAACATTACACCCAGGTCTTCAAACCGACCGAAGTCCAGATGATGTTGG
This sequence comes from Alphaproteobacteria bacterium UBA2964, assembly GCA_002348425.1. The sequence goes on from DEBE01000238.1 coordinate 1,443, forward strand.
CTGCATTTTCGAATATTGAAACCGTGCATATCGCGGCGTATTCGTATTTATTAGATACTATTGGTATGCCGGAGACGGAGTACCAGGCTTTTCTGCGATATAAGGAAATGAAAGATAAATACGATTATATGCAGAGTTTTAATTGCGAGAGTAAAGAAGACATAGCAAAAACTTTGGCGGTTTTTGCAGGATTTACAGAAGGTTTGCAATTGTTCGCCTCCTTCGCAATTTTACTTAATTTTCCTCGTCACAATAAAATGAAAGGGATGGGCCAAATTGTTTCGTGGTCAGTGCGTGATGAGAGTCTTCATTGTGAATCCATGATCAAATTATTTCGTACCTTTGTATCAGAAAATCCGGAAATCTGGACTGCCGAATTACAACGCGAAATATATCTCGCCTGTAATACTGTAGTAGATCATGAAGATGCTTTTATCAACTTGGCGTTTGAACTCGGTCCCGCGGAGGGATTAACGGCAGCAGAGGTAAAAGAATATATTCGTTATATTGCCGATAGGCGTCTGTCACAGCTCGGTCTACAGCCGATGTTTCGTATTGAAAAGAATCCTCTGGCTTGGCTTGATGAAATTCTTAATGGTGTTGAACACGCAAATTTCTTTGAGAATCGTGCGACAGAGTATTCTAAGGCAGCAACTCTCGGAAGCTGGGATGAGGTATGGAATAGCTGATTGCTTAGAGTAGTTTTCTAGAGTAGGCACCGGAGCAATTAGCAAGGCCGCCGACCCTAGGGTCGGCGGCCCTTCATTTTGATTTTATCTCAAAGAAGAGTGATTAACCTTTTCTTTGGCAATATTTAGCTTTTTGACGCTAGATGTTTTGAAGCATTAAAATAAGGCAGATTGTCTTGTGTTGAGCATCCCATGATAGCTAGTCGTTCGGTAATTCTGATTGCTTTTTGATATTTTCGTTCGCTTTCGTCCAAATTATGATCCTGAAAAGCTGTGCCGCAAACTAGAATTCCGTAATGGGCCTGTACCGTTCTGATTTCGCGGCCTGTTAGCATCCCATCTGAAATGATTGATAAATCGAACTCGTCCTGTTTAATTATTTGAATATCATTTTCTACTAGATATTCACGGATTTTGGTTTCGCCTTTTAAGGCGGCGTCCCAATAATCTGATTCTGACCGGGTGGTCTCACCCGAAACAACCTCGAATGCCATACAAAATGCTAAAAATACCTGTTCCTTGGGTGTTGCAGTTCGCCAAGCCGTCCCTCCTAAATTTTTCCATATCATGAGGTCCATTTCTTCGAAAACCCTTGGCACGCGGTCGAAGAAAAGTGTGTGCAGGCGGTTTTCTGTCAGTGATCCGTCTTGTGTTTGTTCCTTATAAATGTCAATGGCAGCGTAGGCGCCACATACTGGACATGTATCGTTTTCGTATAAACCTTTCTTATATATATGTGAACATCGGGTTTTTTGTGAGATTTTATTTTCACAGAGCAAGTAACTGTCTCTTCCTGACTCACCGTCTTGTTGCTGCCCAACCCAGTTAAACCGATTGGTATACTGCATATAAGATTTTCTATGGCTCCAGAGGCTCCACTCAAGTTTTTCAACTGGACCAAAGGTTGTCCAATTTGAGCTAACATCAATAATAATACATTTTTCTTTCTCTGGCGCGGACCGAAGCCCACGACCTACCGATTGGCCCCAGAGTACCTTTGATAAAGTTGGTCGAAGGTGAACTATTATATTACAGTGGGGATTGTCCCACCCTTCAGCTAACACACCAACCGAGACCATAGCCTCTACTTCACCATTTGCATGCCCCTTCAAGAGTTTCATACGTTCTTTTATTGGTGTTTTGGCCGTGACAATTTCAGCTGTAATATCTGCTTGACGAATGCGGAATAATGTTTCTTCAGCTACGCTGATGTCAGCACAGAACCAAGCGGAGATAGGTCTAGGGTTTACATTCTCACGCTCTTCGATGTAACTCTTCATTGCGTAATCAATCATAGAAGATTTAACGATAGCGGGAGCTAATTTAGAGACTGGAAAATCTCCTGAACTTATGTCGATTCCGGTTAAATCAAGGTCGTGGACAAAATGGGGTCGATAGACCGGGGGCACTAAGACACCCTCCGAAATTAAATTATCAATGTTGGCGCAATCAATTATAGCATCGAAAGCTAAATTCAACTGGTCCCTCTGATCGCCGGTTCGTCTTTCGGGTGAGGCTGTAAGACCAATTAGCTGAGCTTGGTCTTTTCCATATTCTTTAAAATTATCAAGAATGCGCTTATACCCCTTGCCGTTGGGGGATACACGATGTGCTTCATCAACAATTATCAAGTCGGCTTTAGGAATTGCGTCGGCTAAAACATCTTTGGCGCGCATGCTGGTAGAGAGAAGAATATTGTAATTTTTAAATGCAGGGCCGGTATCTGATACAGTAAGTTTTCTAACATCATGCTCATCGCGCAATGCCTCCTCTAGCTGTTCCAGCAACACTAGTCTGTGGCATAAAACAATTACTTTTTTATTTTCGTAAAATCGCTTGATTAGCTCACTGGCGAGTACAGTCTTACCAGCTCCAGTTGGTGCTTTTAAAATAAATCGCCGATGTTCTCTAATTATTGATGGAAACTGATCGATAATTTCTTGTTGCCAGGTTCTTAAGGGCATTTATCTACTTTTAAAGAGTGGTAATTGATTCGCAGCTGAAAAATTTATCATCTTATACCGGTGGAATGACCATCTGTCTGCAAAAGAATGAGTATTAAGTGAGATTTTGTTCAATTTTTCAATATTTAGTAGCTTTATCTCTAAAGAAAGGGCATAGCGTAAGCCTAGTTCTTATCAAATTGGGCAAAAATAGAACTTAAACTATTAACCTATAAATTTCTGTTTTGAAGAATCCTTATGTATTTTAGCAATAGTAAAAGAGCTGGTTTGTGTTTCCTTGTTGTTGGCATCTTTTCTTATGGTTGGTTGTGGCCCGTCATGTCTCTGGGGGTCGATTTTATACCCCCGCTTTGGTTTGCGACGATCAGAGTATTGTTTGGCGCTCTTGTACTTATGACAATTCTAGCGGTCCGTGGAGAGTTGAAAATACCCACGAGGGCGGATTTACCGGCTATTTTAAGTGTTGGTATTTGCATGATGGGGCTCTACGTAGCACTTGTTCACACCGCAATGATATTTATTCCTGCTGGGCGCGGTGCACTGCTAGGATACTCAACTCCCTTGTGGGTTGCTCCAGCTGCGGTTCTGCTATTTCGAGAGAAAATGAATCTCATGAGGGCAACCGGAGTAATTCTCGGTCTCAGCGGTTTGGCGGTGTTGTTTAACCCGGTTGAACTAAACTGGTCGGATAAAAATGCTTGGATGGGCAGCGGTATGTGCATTCTTGCAGCTATTTCTTGGTCAGTAGCAATACTCCAAATGCGTAATCATGAATGGCATCTTACTCCCCTACAATTAGGTCCATGGCAGCTACTTCTGGCAACCGCCGTTACTCTTCCGTTTTCTATCTGGGTTGAGGATTATCGTTCTCCATTGTGGTCCATAGAACTTTACGGATTACTTCTTTACGGGGGTGCGATAGGAACGGCACTAGGAATGTGGTGTATAGCGTCCGCTATCCAGAGGCTGGGAGCCTTGACTACATCGGTGGGGCTTCTGGGAGGCCCCCTGGTAGCAATTACAACAAGTGTTTTATTTCTGGGTGAGATAATGACATTAACCTTAAGCGGTGGCTTGGTTTTTATTTTGGGTGGGATTGCACTTGTAACTATTGGAGAATATAGAAACAAATAGATTGGGATTTTCCAGTGTGCTAGCCTGATACCCCTAAATAAATATTATATTGGAGGTA